>NZ_JBXVPZ010000031.1:0-41064 GCF_057961495.1 Streptomyces sp. P5F9
CCCCCGCGAGGTCCCCAAGGGCCTCCCCTGGGGCGTGGCCGTCCTCGCCGCCGGTCTCGCCGTCGAGGCGTACGCGAACCGGACGGCGGACACCGACGGGCTGTCGATGCCCGGTGGTCACGCGGGCGGCCCCGCGGGGGTGCTGGCCGGCTGGGTCCTGACCGCGCTCGGTCTCGCCCTGGCGGGCCCCGGCCTCACCCACCTGTGCGGACGGCTTCTCCAGGCCGTGCGCCCGGGCGCCCTCCGGCTCCTCGCGGGCCGGGTCCTCATGGAGGAGGCGACCCGCATCGGCCGCCCGCTGGGCGTGGTCTGCGCGGTGGCGTCGGGCGCGTACGCGATGACGGCGCTGTACGACACGGACGCGTCCGTCGGCCCGCTGACCACCCTCGGCACGCTCCTGGTGGCCGGCTGCACGGTGGCGACCCTGCTCACCGCCGCCGTCGAGGCCCGGCAGGCCCGCGCCGACACCACGGCCGCGCTGGTACGGCTCGGCGCCCCGGCCACCGTGCTGCGCAGCGCGGCAGCCCTGCGCGCGGGCGCGCTGCTCGCCCTGTTCGTGCCGCTGACCGTCGTGATCGCCGAACTCGCGGCACTTCCGCTCGCCCACCGATGAGTTTCGCGCGGGGCGCCGGTCTACCCACCGATCAGCACGCACGCCCGATGGGAGAGGCCCCAGCATGTACCAGCAGATGATCTTCGTGAACCTGGCCGTGAACGACGCCGCCGCGTCGAAGAAGTTCTTCACCGAGCTCGGTTTCTCGACCAACCCGCAGTTCAGCACCGACGACACCACCTGTGTCGTGATCAGCGAGACGATCATCGCGATGCTCCTGGAGAAGAAGCGCTACAGCGACTTCACGAAGAAGGAGATCGCCGACTCGGCCAAGACCAGCGAGGTGCTGCTGTGCCTGAGCGCCGAGAGCCGCGAGAAGGTCGACGAGCTGATCAACAAGGCGGTGGCGGCGGGCGGCACCGCCAACGACGACATCAACGACCAGGGATTCATGTACGGCCGCTCCTTCGAGGACCTCGACAGCCACTCCTGGGAGATCGTGTGGATGGACCCGGCGGCCGTCCAGGGCTGACCCATCGGGTGCCTAGCATGGGCGCGTGCAGACGAGCCCGGCCCATGCGGCCCACCACGACGAACGCGAGATCGAGACGGTCGAGGACTTCGACGCGACCGTCTCGTCCCGCGGCACCCTCGCCGGACACCGCGTCCAGGGCGTCGATCTGACGGACCGTACGCGGGAGTTGCTCACCACGGACACCTCGGGCGCCGTCTTCCTCGGATGCCCGATGCGCGACGAGGCGGCCGCGAAGATCCGTGCCGAAGGCGCCCTGGTCTTCCCGCCCGTCCCGCACCTCCCCTTCGACCCCTACCGCGGTCATCTCTACACGCCCGCCGAGCTGTTCGACTCGCTCGACAAGGGGTACGAGCAGACCCCGGACGCGCTCGCGTACGCCTGGTTCCAGCGGACCAAGGCCGACGGCGACATATACGCGTCGATGCTGCGCGCCGTCCACGACGACTCCATCTCCGACGCCCTCGACGAACTCCTGCGCGGCGCACGGGTGGTGGGCGTGATGGGCGGCCACGCGATGGCGCGCGGCACGGAGGCCTACGGCGGTGCCGCGCGCCTGGGCCGTGAGCTGAGCCGCGCCGGCTTCACGGTGGCGACCGGCGGCGGACCCGGTGCGATGGAGGCGGCGAACCTGGGCGCGTACGCGGCGCCGTACGAGGACGCCATGCTGGAGGAGGCGTGCGAACTCCTCGCCGGATCACCGTCGTTCAGCCCCTCGATCACCGACTGGGCCCAGGGCGCCTTCGAGGTCCGCACCCGCTGGCCCAAGGGCAACCACTCGATCGGCATCCCGACGTGGTTCTACGGCCACGAGCCGCCGAACGCCTTCGCCTCGCACATCGCCAAGTACTTCGCCAACGCCACCCGCGAGGACGGCCTGTTGGCCCGCTCGAACGCGGGTGTGGTGTTTCTGCCGGGTGCGGCCGGGACCGTACAGGAGATCTTCGACAACGCGACGCCGAACTACTACGAGTCGCGCGGCGAGCCCACGCCGATGGTCCTGGTGGACCGGGAGCACTGGACGGAGCGGCTGCCGACCTGGCCGCTGCTGCGTGCACTTGCCCGGGAACGGCCAATGGAGGCCCGTATCGCCCTCGTTGACCGGATCGAGGAGGCTCCGGAGGCACTGAAACGTCTCGCTGATTAAAGTACAGGTAAAGGCAACTGCTGTACATCGCATATGCATTGACACTGCTTACGCAGCACTTATAGACCAGTGAGACTCCTGGGGGCAGTGGTGCCTCACCTCGTTGCCGCTCCATCTCCCCCTAAACCCCCCGCAGTTGCACATCCCGTGAAGGGCAAACGTGTCCATATCTCGACGTTCCGTACGCATCCTCGGTGTCGCGTCCGCCTCGGCCGCACTCGCACTCGGATTCGCGGGCAACGCGCTCGCCTGCAACATCAGCGAGTTCTCCGCCGAAGCCACGTGTGACGGCGCCAACGGTGTCATCACCGTCACCGACCAGGACGCCTCGGCCACCGAGGCGACCATCACGGTGTTCCTGGAGAACAACGGTTCCGACGCCAAGCAGATCGGCGAGGCGCAGACCGTCAAGGGCTCGGCCAAGGGCGAAACCGTGTCCTTCGCCGAGGACTGGCTGCCGAACGCCACGTACCGCATCCACGTCAAGGCGGGCAACCAGGTCGACAAGGACATCACGCCGAACCTGACCACCCCGTCCAAGGCCTGCGCCACGGAGTCGCCCAGCCCGACCCCGACGGAGGCTTCCCCGACGCCGTCGGAGACCGCCTCGACCCCGGCCGAGTCCGACACCCCGACCCCGTCGGCCTCGGAGAGCGGCAGCACCGCTCCCGCGACGACGGACAACGTGCCGTCCCCGGCGGCCGGTTCCTCGAACCTCGCCGAGACCGGTGCCAACTCCAACACCGGCATGATCGCCGGTATCGCGGGCGCCCTCGTCGTCGTGGGCGGCGGAGCCGTGTACTTCGGCATGCGCCGTCGCGGTGCGAGCAACGGCAGCTGATCCAACGGCCGACGAACAACCCGCTGTTGTGGCCCGTCCGGTTCGTGGGGACGGGCCACACACATGTCACGTCACCCGAAGGACGCCTTCTCCAGCCAGAACTCCAGCAGCGCCCGGTCGCCGAAGATCTCCAACTCCTCGCTGTCCAGCGGCAGTCGGCGGTAGAAGGCGAGCAGGACGTCGGTGAGCGTGCCGCGCAGGGCGACGGTCGCCTTCTCGTGGCCCCGGCGCCAGGCGAGGCCGCTCTCGGTGAGCTCGATCAGCCACTCGGCGTCCAACTCGGCAGGCGCGTCGGTGGCGTGCAGGTGGATGCTGCGGCGCCCCGGACCGCGCAGTTCCATCGCGTCCTTGTCGCCCTCCACCCGCTGTGCGAAGACGAGGATCTCCAGCCACTCGTCGATCGCGTCGGCGGCCACCTCGGGCGCGACGCCGTAGGACACCCCGGCGGCGAGCGAGGCGTCCGCGCGGTGAACGGTGATCTCGTGGGTCATACGGCGGGCCCAGAAGCCCGAGTTGAGGGTTCCGGCCCACGCCCACACCTTGGTGTCGGGCCCGGCCTCCCGGAGTGTGTCGACGACCATCCGGCCGGTCTCGGCGAGCCAGGCGCCCAGCGCACCCGCGTCCCCCTCGGCCTCGGGACCACCGTGGAGCGGGATCTCCTCGTCCGGGATGTTCTCCTGCGCCCGTGTGCGCACCAGCAGCTCCACCCAGCGCAGGGCGCCACCCGTGTGCCGTACGAGCTGTTCCAGCGTCCAGTCCGGGCAGGTCGGTACGGTGGCCGTCAGATCCGCTCCGGAGGCCATCACGGCCCTCAACTGCCCCACCTGATGGGCGATCTCGTCGCAGTAGCGGTCGTGCGCGAGTGACGTCATGCCCCGCACCCTAGTGAGGGAGCGGTCGGCCGAGCACGACAATTTCGGCCGCGTCCAACGCCACCCCGACCGTGCCCCCGACCTCAGGCGCCTCCCTCAGCGCACACGCCGCCTCCAGCCGTGGCGCGTCCTCCGGCTGGAGCTGTACGGCGACATGCGTGCCCTTGAAGGTGCGGGCGGCGACCGTGCAGCGCAGGCCCTCGTCGGCGGGCAACAGGCGTACGCCCGCGGGGCGTACGAGGAGTGTGCGGGTGCCCTGGGGGGCGTCCTCGGGGACCGGGACCTTCCCCCAGGGGGTGTCGGCGGCTTCCCCTACGACCGTGGCCTCGACGACGTTGTCGAAGCCCAGGAAGCGGGCCACGAACTCGTCGGCGGGGTGCTGCCAGACCTCAAGTGGCGTACCGGACTGGGCGATCCGCCCGTCCCGCATCACCACCACCCGGTCGGCCAGCGCGAACGCCTCGCCCTGGTCGTGCGTGACCGCGAGTACGGTCGTGCCCAACGTGCCGAAGAGTTCCCGGAGTTCGACGACCAGCCGCTCCCGCAGTGACCGGTCGAGCTGGCCGAGCGGTTCGTCGAGCATCAGGAGACGGGGGCGGGGCGCCAACGCCCGGGCGAGCGCCACCCGTTGCTGCTCTCCGCCGGACAGCCCTGCCACGGCACGGCGGGCGGCACCCGGCAGTCCGACGAGGTCGAGCAACTCGCCCACCCGGTCGTCCTGTTGCCTCTTCGACGCCCCGTGCATGCGCAGCCCGAAGGCGACGTTGCCGGCCACGTCCCGCTGCGGGAACAGCTGGTGGTCCTGGAACATCAGACCCACCCCGCGCTTGTGCGCGGGCACGCCCGACTGGTCCCGGCCGTCCAGCAACACCCGCCCGGAGTCCAGAGGTTGGAGCCCGGCGACCGCCCGCAGCAACGTGGACTTACCGCTGCCGCTGGGCCCGAGCACACACACGATCTCGTGCTCGACGACCCCGAGGTCGACGGCGTCCAGCACCGGGCGCCCGCCGAACCGTACGGTCGCGCCCTCAAGGCTCAGGAGCGACATGTTCTGCGGCACGCTCGGCGGCGTGTTCGGCGGCATGTTCGGTGGCATCTAGAACTCCCCCGTCCGGTCGGTGCGCAGCCGCTCAAGGACCAGCAGGGCCACCGCGCACACCACCATCAGAATCGTCGAAAGGGCCATCGCCTGGCCGTAGTTGAGATCGCCGGGCCGGGACAGCAGCCGGGCCACCGCGACCGGCAGCGTCGGGTTGTCGGGCCGCGCGATGAACACGGTCGCCCCGAACTCGCCCAGCGACACCGCGAACGCGAACCCGGCGGCGATCAGCAACGCCCGCCGTACGAGCGGCAGATCGACCTCCCGCCACACCCGCCACGGCGACGCCCCGAGCACGGCCGCCGCCTCCCGCAGCCGCCCGTCCACCGCCCGCAGCACGGGCAGCATCGTCCGTACGACGAAGGGAACGCCGACCAGCGCCTGCGCGAGCGGCACCAGGATCCATGAACTCCGCAGATCCACCGGGGGCTTGTCGAGCGAGATCAGGAACCCGAAGCCGACCGTCACCGCCGACACCCCGAGCGGCAGCATCAGCAGCGCGTCGAAGCCCCGAACCAGCCGCCCGGCATCGCGCCGGGTGAGGGCAGCGGCGGCGAGACCACCGATCACCACGGCTATGGCGGTGGCGGCGACGGCGTACTCCAGCGAGTTGCCGATCGCGGCGATCGGCGCGACGAGGAAGGTGCCGCCGTCGTCGTGGGTCAGCGCGCGGTAGTAGCCGAAGTCCGGTGTGTCGAGGGACCGTTGGACCAGCACCGCGAGCGGCAGCAGAAGCAGCACGGCGATGGACGCGACGACTCCGGCGAGCAGGGTCCACTGACCGGCCCCGCGCGGGCGCCGTGCGGTCACCGACGGGTCCACGAGCCGTAGGGCGCCCTCCCGTCGCCGTACCGTCCAGGCATGGACGGCGAGGATCGCGCCCACCGCCACGAACTGGACGATCGTGAGGACGGCCGCCGTGGACAGGTCGAAGACCTCCGAAGTCTGCCGGTAGATCTCGACTTCGAGGGTCGAGAAGGTCGGGCCGCCGAGGATCTGGACCACGCCGAAGGAGGTGAAGGTGAAGAGGAAGACCATCAGCGCGGCGGCGGCCACGGCGGGCCCGAGCGCGGGCAGCGTCACCGTCCGCCAGGCCCGGAGCTGGGAGGCGCCGAGCATCCGCGCGGCCTCCTCCTGACGCGGGTCGAGCTGGGCCCAGAGGCCGCCCACCGTCCGTACGACGACCGCGTAGTTGAAGAAGACGTGCGCGAGCAGGATGGCCCACACGGTGGTGTCCAGCCGTACGCCCCACAGGTCGTCGAGGAGCCCGCCCCGGCCGACCAGCGCGAGGAACGCCGTACCGACGACGACCGTCGGCAGCACAAAGGGGACCGTCACGACGGCCCGCAGGACGTGCCGGCCCGGGAAGTCGAAGCGCGCGAAGACATACGCGCCGGGGAGCGCGATCAGCAGCGTGAGCGCGGTGGAGGCGAGCGCCTGCCAGGTGGTGAACCACAGGACGTGCCGGATGTCGGACTGCGCGAGCACGTCCCAAATACGGCCCAACTGCCAGGCGCCGTCCACCTTGAGGCCGCGCGCGACGATCGCGGCGACGGGGTAGGCGAAGAACACCGCGAAGAACGCGACGGGCAGGGCCATGAGACCGAGCCGCGTCGCGTTCCCCTTATGGGTCCGCCGCGGGGCTGCTTCGCCTACTTCGGCTACTTCAGTACGAGCGAGGTCCACGACTTGACCCACTGGTCCCGGTCGGCGGCGATCTTCGCGGGCGCCATGGTCTCGGGGTCCGGGGCCTGGCGGCCGTACTTCACGAACTCCTGGGGCACCTGGGCGCCTTGGATCACCGGGTAGACGAACATGTTGAGCGGCATGTCCTGCTGGAACTCCTTGGTGAGCAGGAAGTCGAGGAACGCCTTGCCGCCCTTGGTGTTCCGAGCGTTACTGAGCAGGCCCGCGTACTCGGTCTGCCGGAAGCAGGTGCCGTACGACACCCCGGTGGGCGCGGTGCTCGGCTTCGGGTCGGCGTAGATGACCTCGGCGGGCGGCGAGGAGGCGTACGAGACGACGAGGGGCCGGTCGCCGCCCGCCTTCTTGCCGCCGGCGGACCCGGAGAACTCCTGGTCGTAGGCCTGCTCCCAGCCGTCGACGACCTTGACGCCGTTGGCCTTGAGCTTCTTCCAGTAGCTCTGCCAGCCGTCGTCGCCGTACTGCGCGGCGCTGCCGAGCAGGAAGCCGAGGCCGGGCGAGGAGGTGGCCGCGTTCTCGGTGACGAGGAGGTTCTTGTACTCGGGCTTGATCAGATCCGCGAAGGAGGTCGGCGGGGTCAGCTTGTGCTTGCTGAAGTACGCCTTGTCGTAGTTGACGCAGATGTCGCCGGTGTCGATGGGCGTGACCCGGTGCTTCGTCTGATCGACGCGGTACTCGGGCTCGACGAGGCCGGAGCCCTTCGCGTCGTAGGACTGGAAGAGGCCGTTGTCGAGCGCGCGGGAGAGCAGGGTGTTGTCGACGCCGAAGAAGACGTCGCCCTGGGGGTTGTCCTTGGTCAGGATCGCCTTGTTGACGGCCTGGCCGGCGTCGCCGTCCTTGAGGACCTTGACCGTGTAGCCGGACTGCTTCTCGAAGTCCTTGAGGACGCTCTTCGAGACGGCCCACGAGTCGTGGCTGACGAGGGTGACGGTCTTGGAGTCCGAGCCGCCGCCCTGGTCCGATCCCGACCCGCACGCGGAGAGTGCGAGCAGGCCGAGGCCGACGAGGACAGCACAGTACTTCTTGGTGTTCACGGTGATGACCGAACTTCCTACCCAGAATGACCTGGGCGAGGTTCAGAGGGTCTGCGGCCCGATTGCCGCACTCTCAGCGCTGCGCGCTCCCCTGTCGGATATGAAAATGTACGTACGGGCAGAGATTACCTCTCGGTGGCCGCGAGCTGGCCGCACGCTCCGTCGATCTCCTGGCCCCGGGTGTCCCGGACGGTGACCGGCACCCCGTGGGCCGCGATGGCCTCGACGAACGCCTTCTCGTCCTCGGGGCGGGAGGCGGTCCACTTCGAGCCCGGCGTCGGGTTCAGCGGGATCAGGTTCACGTGCACGAGCTTGCCCTTGAGGAGGCGGCCGAGCCGGTCTCCGCGCCATGCCTGGTCGTTGATGTCACGGATCAGCGCGTACTCGATGGACAGCCGGCGCCCCGACTTCGCCGCGTACTCCCAGCCGGCGTCGAGGACCTCGCGCACCTTCCACCGCGTGTTCACGGGGACCAGGGTGTCGCGCAGGTCGTCGTCGGGCGCGTGCAGCGAGATCGCGAGCCGGCACTTGAAGCCCTCGTCCGCGAAGCGGTGGATCGCCGGGACCAGTCCGACCGTCGAGACGGTGATCCCGCGCTGCGAGAGACCGAGGCCGTCCGGCTCGGGGTCCGTGAGGGCGCGGATCGACTGGACGACCCGCTTGTAGTTGGCGAGGGGCTCGCCCATGCCCATGAAGACGATGTTGGAGAGCCGCGCGGGCCCGCCGGGAATCTCGCCGTCCCTCAACGCCCGCATGCCGTCGACGATCTGGTGCACGATCTCGCCGGTCGACAGATTGCGGTCGAGGCCCGCCTGTCCGGTCGCGCAGAACGGGCAGTTCATGCCGCACCCCGCCTGCGAGCTGATGCACATGGTGACCCGGTCCGGGTACCGCATCAGCACCGACTCGACGAGCGTCCCGTCGAACAGCCGCCACAGGGTCTTGCGGGTGGTGTCCTGGTCGGTCGACAGATGCCGTACGACGGTCATCAGCTCAGGAAGCAGCGCCTCCTGCAGCTTGGCGCGCGAACCGGCGGGGATGTCGGTCCACTCCGCCGGGTCGTGCGCGAACCGCGCGAAGTAGTGCTGCGAGAGCTGCTTGGCGCGAAACGGCTTCTCCCCGATCGCGGCGACGGCTTCCTTGCGCTCGGCGGGCGTGAGATCGGCAAGGTGCCGCGGCGGCTTCTGGGCTCCGCGGGGGGCGACGAATGTGAGTTCTCCGGGCTTAGGCATGGCTGTACCAGTGTCGCAGACATACGAAGAGGGACTCACCGCCCTGTGGACAACGAGCCCCTCACGTACAGAACAGCAGGTCAAGCCGTGTTTCAGCCGGAGCCGACGAACAGCACCAGCAACAGCCACACCACCGGAGCGGTCGGCAGCAGGGAGTCCAGCCGGTCCATGATGCCGCCATGGCCCGGCAGCAGCGTGCCCATGTCCTTGATGCCCAGGTCGCGCTTGATCATGGACTCGCCGAGGTCGCCCAGCGTGGCACTGGCCGCGACCGCGAGGCCCAGGATCAGGCCCTGCCACCAGCTGCCGTCGTCGATCAGGAACTGCATGCACAGCGCGCCCGCCACCATCGCGAAGGAGACCGCCCCGAACAGGCCCTCGCGGGTCTTTCCGGGACTGATGCGCGGAGCGAGCTTGTGCGTGCCGAAGCGCCAGCCGATGGCGTACGCCCCGGTGTCGCTGACCACGGTCAGCAGCAGGAACGTCAGGACCCGCCAGGCGCCGTCGTCGGCGGTGAGCATCATGGCGACGAACGTGGCCAGGAACGGCACGTAGAACGCCGCGAAGACGCCCGCCGTGACGTCCTTGAGGTAGCCCTCCGGCGGCTCCGTCATCCGCCAGACGAGGACGGCGAGCGCCGTGAGCGCCATGGCGATCCAGGCGCCCTCGGCGCCCCGCACGTACCCGGCGACGACCATCGCCGCACCGCCGACCGCGAGGGGCACGAGGGGCGCCTTGATGCCCTTGCGCTCCTGCAGCCGCGAGGTGAGCTCCCACAGGCCGACCACGACGGCGACCGCTATCACTCCGACGAACGCGGCCTTCACCACGAAGAGGGACGCGACGATCACCACGGCGAGCCCGACGCCGACCCCTATGGCCGCACCCAGGTCCCGGCCCGCGCTCTTCTTCTGCGGGGCGGGCGCCGGTGGCGGGACGTCGGGCATGGGCTCCGGATTCTGCGGCACCGCCCCGTAGGGCTGCGCCGGCGGCATGTCGGTCGGCTGCGTCCGCGGCTCGTACGGCTGCGGCTGCCGTACGTCGTACGGCGGTTGCTGCGTCTCGTCGCGGAACAAGGGACCGCTCAGCCGAGCGGCCCCCCGGTCGTCGTCCTGGTGTCCGCCGTATGCGGGCTCGTCGGGCACGATGGGCATGGGGCGAGTCTGCTGCGCCTCAGGCGCATCGTACGTGGGACCCGCCGGGGCAGCCCCCTGGACAGGCCCCTGGTCGGACGGCCCCCAGTACCCGGCTTGTGGCGGCGCCCCCCAGGAAGAGTCGTTCATCAGACCTCTAGCAGCTCCGCTTCCTTGTGCTTGAGGAGTTCGTCCACCTGGGCGACGTACTTCGCCGTGGTGTCGTCGAGCTCCTTCTCCGCACGACGGACCTCGTCCTCGCCGGACTCCTTGTCCTTGACGAGCTTGTCCAGGGCGTCCTTCGCCTTGCGGCGGACGGCGCGGATGGACACCTTCGAGTCCTCGGCCTTGGCCCGGGCGACCTTGATGTAGTCCTTGCGGCGCTCCTCGGTCAGCTCGGGGAACGTCACCCGGATGATGTTGCCGTCGTTGCTGGGATTGACGCCCAGGTCCGAGTCGCGGATCGCCTGCTCGATGTTCCGCATCGCGGTCTTGTCGAACGGGGTCACCACGGCCATCCGCGGCTCCGGTACGGAGAACGAGGCCAGCTGGTTGATCGGCGTCAGCGCGCCGTAGTAGTCGGCCACGATCTTGTTGAACATCGCCGGGTGCGCACGGCCGGTGCGGATCGCGGCGAAGTCCTCCTTGGCGACCACGACGGCCTTCTCCATCTTCTCCTCGGCTTCAAGGAGGGTCTCTTCGATCACCACTTGCTCCTGCGTGTCTTGAGTAGGCCCGGCTGCTGTGCTGTGTCGGCGTCGGCGGCCGGCTGCGTCGCGTCTTCTTCCTGCACGGTTCCCGACCGGCAGGACATTGTCCATCCCCCGGTCAGGGTCATCAGCCCTGGCTGCCTTGGTCACCCACAAGCGTGCCGATCTTCTCACCCTTGACGGCGCGGGCGATATTGCCCTCCGCCAGCAGCTCGAAGACCAGGATCGGAAGCTTGTTGTCGCGGCACAGCGTGATGGCGGTCATGTCGGCGACCTTGAGGTCCTGGGTGATGACCTCGCCGTAGCTGAGCGCATCGAACTTGACGGCCTCGGAGTTCGTCTTCGGGTCGGAGTCGTAGACCCCGTCCACGCCGTTCTTGCCCATCAGCAGCGCCTCGGCGTTGATCTCCAGGGCGCGCTGTGCGGCGGTGGTGTCGGTCGAGAAGTACGGCATGCCCATACCGGCGCCGAAGATGACCACGCGGCCCTTCTCCAGGTGGCGCACGGCGCGCAGCGGGATGTACGGCTCGGCGACCTGGCCCATGGTGATGGCGGTCTGGACGCGGCTGTCGATGCCCTCCTTCTCCAGGAAGTCCTGGAGGGCGAGGCAGTTCATCACCGTGCCGAGCATGCCCATGTAGTCGGAACGGGCCCGGTCCATGCCGCGCTGCTGGAGTTCGGCGCCGCGGAAGAAGTTGCCGCCGCCGATGACGACGGCGACCTCCGCGCCGTCCCGCACGACGGCCGCGATCTCACGGGCGATCTTGTGCACCACGTCGGGATCCACGCCCAGGCCGCCGCCTCCGGAGAAGGCCTCTCCGGACAGCTTCAGCATGAACCGGCCGCGTACCTTGCCGTCGTCGCTCTTCTGGGGCTTGGTGGTCATGGAGTTCTCGCCTCTTCAACGTGGTCGCACATACGAAGAAGGCCACTGCCGGTGGGGTGTCTGTCGCATCCCATGCTCGGCAATGGCCTCCTCGTCAGATCTGCTGTCGTCCGCCACACGCGCGTGCGCGACGGCGTACCGGGCCGACTTGTGACGACCCTAGCGGGATACCGCCGGGCGCCGCGCGTCGATCGCGGTACGGACTCAGATGCCGACCTTGATGCGCGTGAAGCGCTTCAGGGTGACACCCGCCTCGTCCAGAACCTTCTGGACGGACTTCTTGGGGTCGAGCGCGTACGGCTGACCGAGCAGCGTCGCGTCCTTGAAGAAGCCGCCCACGCGACCCTCGACGATCTTGGCGATCGCGGCCTCGGGCTTGCCCTCGGCGCGGGTGGTCTCCTCGGCGATACGGCGCTCGGACTCGACGACCTCGGCCGGCACGTCGTCCTTGGCCAGGTACTTCGGCGCGAAGGCGGCGATGTGCTGGGCGACACCGCGGGCGACCTCGGCGTTCGGCTTGTCCAGCTCGACGAGGACACCGATCTGCGGGGGCAGGTCGGGCATCGTGCGGTGCATGTACGCGGAGACATAGCCGTCGGCGTACTGGGCGAAGCGGTCCAGGACGATCTTCTCGCCCAGGTTCGCGTTGGCCTCGTCCACGAACGCCTGAACCGTCTTGCCGGGCTCGATCTCGGAGGCCAGGAGCGCCTCGATGTCGGCCGGGGCACTCGCGGCGACGTGCTGGGCGATCTGGTTGGCGACGGCCTGGAACTTCTCGCCCTTGGCGACGAAGTCCGTCTCGCACTTCAGCTCGACCAGGACACCGGAGGTGTTGTCGTCGGCGATGACGGAGACCACGGCGCCGTTCTCGGCGGAGCGGCCCTCGCGCTTGGCGACGCCCTTCTGGCCCTTGATACGGAGCGCCTCGACGGCCTTCTCGACGTTGCCGTCGGCCTCGTCCAGCGCCTTCTTGCAGTCCATCATGCCGGCGCCGGTGAGCTCGCGGAGCTTCTTGACGTCGGCGGCGGTGTAGTTCGCCATGATCTGTGAATCTCTTCTCGGAGTTCGAAGTCTCGAAGTCGGCGGCGGCCGCGGATAGCGCGGGCTTCCGCCAAGGATCTACGGGCTACGAAGATCTAGGGGCTGTGGATGAACGGCGGGTGGCGCGGTCCGCACCACCCGCCGTCCTCCTGTCAGCCCTTTGGCCCGGAAGGTCAGGCCTGCTCGGCCTCGGCGGCCGGAGCGGCCTCGACCTCGGCGGCGGGGGCCTCGACGACCTCGGCAGCGGCCTCGGCGGCAACCGGAGCCTCGTCGGCCTGCTCGGCGTCGGCGACCTTCTCCGTCTCGGCGGAGGTCTGCACCTCGGCCTCGGCGGCGGGGGCCTCGTCGGCCTTCTTCTCACCTTCGAGCAGGTCGCGCTCCCACGCGGCGAGCGGCTCGCCGGCGGCCTTGTCACCCTTGGCCTCGGCGGCGACACCGGAGCGGCTGATGAGGCCCTCGGCGACGGCGTCGGCGATCACGCGGGTGAGCAGGGTGACGGAGCGGATCGCGTCGTCGTTGCCCGGGATCTTGTAGTCGACCTCGTCGGGGTCGCAGTTCGTGTCGAGGATGGCGACGACCGGGATGTTGAGCTTCCGGGCCTCACCGACCGCGATGTGCTCCTTCTTGGTGTCCACGATCCAGACGGCGCTGGGAACCTTGGACATCTCGCGGATACCACCGAGGGTCTTCTCCAGCTTGGCCTTCTCGCGCGAGAGCACGAGAAGCTCCTTCTTGGTGAGACCGGACGCGGCGACGTCCTCGAAGTCGATCTGCTCCAGCTCCTTGAGGCGCTGCAGACGCTTGTAGACGGTGGAGAAGTTGGTGAGCATGCCGCCCAGCCAGCGCTGGTTGACGTAGGGCATGCCGACGCGGGTGGCCTGCTCGGCGATGGCCTCCTGCGCCTGCTTCTTCGTACCGACGAACATGACCGTGCCGCCGTGGGCGACGGTCTCCTTGACGAACTCGTAGGCGCGGTCGATGTACGACAGCGACTGGAGCAGGTCGATGATGTAGATGCCGTTGCGCTCCGTGAAGATGAAGCGCTTCATCTTCGGGTTCCAACGACGGGTCTGGTGACCGAAGTGGACGCCGCTTTCCAGCAGCTCCCGCATCGTGACGACGGCCATGGCCGTTCTCCTTGATTTACTCGGTTGTGCCGCGAGCACCGGACGGCACTCGCGCCTGACGCCCACGTGCGCGTGCCCAGAGGACCGAGGAGCGCTGACACCGGTTTCGTCTTGCGACGGAGGACCAGATGCCGGGGCGTGCGAAGTCGACCCGGTGACCCGGATCGCCAAAGGAAGTGTACGGGACCCGCGAGGCACCGGGTGACGCCGTTGTCCACAACCCCGCAGCGGTCCACAGGTCCCGGCCGTGATCGGCACGGGTACGGCACGGTTTGTGCCATGCGGATGCGACGAGATGACCGACCTGTGCGTATTGGCCTCGCCTTACTACTGGCCCTCCTCCTGACCCTGCTGACCTGCACGGCCCGGGCGAACGACAGCCCGCCACCCGTACCCGGAGTCCCGGGCCCCTCGGTACCGGCCATCGCCCGCGCCTGGCCCGTCGGTTCCCACCCGTTGGTCCTACGAGGCTGGGAGCCCCCGGCGACGGTCTACACCCGGGGCCACCGAGGCGTGGACCTGGCAACCCCGGCGGGCGCTCAGGTACGAGCGGTGGCGGCGGGCCGGGTGTCCTTCGCGGGTCGGGTGGCGGGAAGAGGGGTGGTCGCGATCGAACTGACCGGCACGGACTTACGCACGACGTACGAGCCGGTGAGCGCGACCGTGAAGAAAGGCGATGAGGTGGAGGCGGGCGAGGTGGTGGGGACGGTGGAGATCACCGGCTCCCACTGCGCAACGACGTGCATGCACTGGGGCTTGTTGAGAGGGGAAACGTACTTGGACCCGCTGGCGCTACTGCCCCCATGGCTACTGAGCAGGGGCCCATCCCGCTTGCTACCGGTCCTGACGACGCCCTTCTTCTAGGGGCGCGGGGAACTGCGCGACCAGCCCCCACCGGCCTGCAGACGACAAACGACACTCATCCCCGCACACCCCTCAAAGCCATACTCACCGCAGCCTCAGTAATCGCCGAAGGATCTTCCGCCGCCCCAAGCTCAATCCTGCGGACCGCCGCATCGACAACCCCCTGAACCAACATCGCCGCCAGCCGAGGCTCCGCATGCCCCATATCCCCGAGCGCCGAGACGATCATCGCCACCAACCCCCCATGCGCGGCACGGATCTTCTCCCGAGCCCCCGCATCCAACTCACTCGCGGAGATGGCAACAACAGCCCGATGCCGCCGATCCCCGACCAACGCAAGCTGCTGCCGCACATACGCCTCGACCTTGCCCTCGGCGGAGCCGGCCCCCTCCATCGCCGCCGACACATCCGCCGCCCACACGGGAAAGTCGACCTCGCACAGCTCCTCGACGACAGCGGCCCGAGAGCGGAAGTACTCGTACACGGACGACCGCGCGAGCCCCGTCCGCTCGGCCAGGGCCGGGAACGTCAGCGCCTCCGTCCCACCCTCGGACAGCAGGGAACGAGCCGCGTCCAGCAGGGCGGCTCGCTGCATCGACCGGTGCTCGGCCACGGAGGCCGCTCGAATCCTTGGCACGTCAACCACTCTACGGACGGCGCACCCCCGGCGGGAGTGACCCCGGCCATGCAGGCACGATTCTGCGAGGTCAAGAAGGCCGTACGGCTTTCACTCAACGGCCGAAACTCGCCAGCTTGGCGCGCAGCTGCAGCACGGACTTGGTGTGGATCTGGCTGACCCGGCTCTCGGTCACCCCGAGCACGTTGCCGATCTCGGCCAGGGTGAGGCCCTCGTAGTAGTAGAGCGTGACGACGGTCTTCTCTCGCTCGGGCAGCGTGTTGATCGCCCGCGCCAGGAACCGTCGCAGCTCCCGCCCCTCGGCCACCTCCACCGGGTTGTCGGCGGCGGTGTCCTCCAGGGTGTCCATCAGGCTGAGCCGGTCGCCGCCCTCGCCGCCGGCGTGCAGCAGCTCCTCCAGGGCGACCACGTTCGCGAGCGACAACTGACTGAAGACGGCGTGGAGTTCCTCCACCGCGATGCCCATCTCGGCGGCCACCTCGCCCTCGCTGGGCGTGCGCCTCAGCCGCGCCTCCAGCGTGGCGTACGCCCGCTCCACGTTCCGCGCCTTCTGCCGTACCGAGCGCGGGATCCAGTCCAGCGCGCGCAGTTCGTCGATCATCGCGCCCCGGATGCGGGTGATCGCGTACGTCTCGAACTTGATCTCCCGCTCGATGTCGAACTTCTCGATCGCGTCGATCAGTCCGAACACCCCCGACGACACGAAGTCCGCCTGTTCCACATTGGGCGGCAGCCCGACGCTCACCCGTCCCGCGACGTACTTCACGAGCGGCGAGTAGTGCAGGATCAGCTGCTCGCGCAGCCGCTCGTCGCCCGTCGTCTTGTACGACCGCCACAGCTCGTCGAGCGTCGAGGGAGCGGGCGGCCGGACGCTGCCACCGTCGCGGGCGGCTGGGGGGATCGCCGCCCGGTCGGACCCGGAGGTGTGCTGGGGCATTCGTCGCCTTGTGCCGTTCTGCCGTGAAGTGGGGGTGCCTGGGTGAGCTGTCGGAGTGATGGGGAGATGCCGGTCTGTGCCGGAATCCCCGTGAGCGTAGCGTGACTGGAGTGTCGCGGTGTGCGAAGGGCGAGCCTCGGACCGGGCACGGACGCGTTCGACAGGGTGCCGGAACGGGTCGCTCCGATTGCTCTGCGTGATCACCGGACTCCGCCAACTGCGGGAATTCCCAAGGGTGTCGGGGTTCCCCCGGACGGCCGAACACGCTCGGTCAGCGGCGCCCCCGATCGGGCCGGACCGAGATCATCGCCTGGCGTGTCAACTTCCAGCCGTCGCCGTGTCGTTCGACGTAACCAAGTGCTCGGAGTTCGTACAGTCTCGCGATCGCGTCGTCCTCCGTGGTCTGCGCACCGCGCGCGATCTCCCGCGGCGGCGCGGCCCTGTTGCCGGGCAGTGCGGCGAGGATGCGCCGGGCGGCCGGCTCCAACAGGTCGCGCGGGAGCACCGGTCCGCGTCGGTCCGGGGCCAGTTCGCCCATGCCGCCGACCAGTTCGACGATCTCCTCCGCGTCGGTGACCAGCACCGCGTCCCCGCGCAGGAGTTCGTGCACACCGGCGGACAGCGCGCTCGTGGCCGGGCCGGGCACCCCTATCGTGTGGCGTCCCAACCGCTGCGCGGCCCGCGCCGTGACGAGCGACCCGCTCCGGTACGCGGCCTCGACCACCACGGTGCCCCGTGTGAGCGCGGCGATCACCCTGTTCCGGAGGATGAACCTGCTCGGCGTCGGATGCTCGCCGGGCGGCAACTCGCCCACCACGAGCCCCTGTTCGGCGATCCTGCGGATCAACTCGGTGTGCCCGCGCGGGTAGGGCTGGTCGACGCCGCACGCGAGGACGGCGAGGGTGACGCCGGTCGCGCCGAGGGCGCCGCGATGGGCGGCACCGTCGACTCCGTAGGCACCGCCGGACACGACCACCCACCCGCGTTCGGCCAGTCCGGCGGCGAGGGTGGCCGCCATGTGCGCGCCGTACTCGGTGCAGGCGCGGGCGCCGACGACAGCAACCGACTTGAGTGCCCACATCCGCAGGTTGGGCTGCCCGCGCACCCACAGTCCGATGGGCCGCGCGTCCCCGAGGTCGTCGAGCTGGGCCGGCCACTCGACGTCTCCGGGACACACGAACCGGACTCCCGTGTCCTGCGCGACGGCCAAGTCCCGGTCGGGCTCGACCAGTCCGGCCCGTGCGCAGAGCCCGGCCCACCGCTTGTCGGTCACCCCGGTGAGCTGTGGCCCTCCGTTCCGCAGCCGCCGGGCCACTTCCACTGCCCCCAGCTCCCGGATCCACCGGCCGGCGACCTCGTCACCGGGTTCGACGACCCGGGCGAGGAAGACGCGGGCGAGGAACTCGTCGCCCGCGCCATGGGTTCCGGTCAGGTCATGAGCCCCAGTCGTGTCATCGGTCCCGGTCATGTCATCGCCCCGATGGCCATCGGCACGCCTCGCGGTACGCCCGTGCGCAGTTGGAGGGCGAGGGCGACATCGGTCGCCCCGGGTCGGTCGTGGCCGACCAGATCCGCGACCGTCCAGGCGACGCGCAGCACCCGGTCGAGACCGCGTGCGGTGAGCGCACCGCGCTCCAGACTGCGCTCGGCCTCGTCCATCGCCCCGCGCTCGGCGTGCCAGCGGCTGCGCAGTTCGCGGCCGGGCACCTCGCTGTTGGTGCGCCAGGGAGTGTCCGCGAGCCGCGCCGCCGCCCGCTCCCTGGCCGTCCGCACCCGGTCCGCGACCGTCGCCGTGGACTCGCCCCGCGAGCCGCGCCCGGTGAGCTGGTCACGCGTGACCCGGTCCACCTCCACCCGCAGGTCCACCCGGTCGAGCAGCGGCCCGGAGAGCCTGGCCTGGTACCTCCGGATCGACATCGGCGCGCACTCGCACAGGTCGTCGGTCTGCGAGAAGCGCCCGCACGGACAGGGGTTGGCCGCCAGCACCATCAGGAACCTCGCCGGGAACCGGACGACCCCCGCGCTGCGCGCGATCACCACATGCCCGGCCTCCAGCGGCTGCCGTAGCGCGTCGAGGGCCTGACCGCTGAATTCGGGTGTTTCATCGAGAAAGAGAACACCTCGATGGGACAGCGACACCGCCCCGGGCCGTGCGATCCCCTGCCCGCCCCCGACGAGGGCCTGCATCGTCGCCGAGTGGTGCGGGGCGCAGTAGGGGGCGACGTCGATCAGGGGTTTGCCCGGGGGCAGCAGGCCTGCCACCGAGTGGACCGCCGTGACCTCCAGCGACTCCTGCCGGTCGAGCCGGGGCAGGACGGCGGGCAGCCGCTCCGCGAGCATCGTCTTCCCTGCCCCGGGTGGGCCTTCGAGGAACAGGTGATGGCCGCCGGCCGCCGAGACCTCCACCGCCGTCCGCGCCGAGAACTGGCCGACGACATCGGCGAGATCGTGCCCCGGGTCGTGCTGGGACGCGCCCACGCTGTGCATCCCGGTGGCAGCGCCCGTGCCGGGCATGCGCAGTCCGGCGAGCAGCGGGTCCGGGCGTCCCAGCTCGTCGGGATCCTCGTCGGGTACGGGTTCGTCGGCGAGTACGGCGATCAGCTGCCGCAGTGTGCGCACGCCCAGGACGGACACCCCGGGCACGAGGGACGCCTCGGCGGCGGCGCACTCCGGGACGACGACCTGTTCGTATCCGGAGTCCGCTGCGGCCAATACGGCGGGCAGGATGCCCCGGACCGGCCGGACCCGTCCGTCCAGGCCGAGCTCGCCGATCATGACGATGTCGGCGAGCACACGTGGATCGATCCGCTCGGCCGCGCCGAGGACGGCCGCCGCTACGGCGAGGTCGAACCCGCTGCCGCTCTTCGGCACCGACGCCGGACTGAGCCCGACGGTCAGTTTCTTCTGCGGCCAGGGCGCGCCGGAGTTGACGACCGCGGCCCGCACCCGGTCCTTGCTCTCCGTCAGGCTCTTGTCGGGCAGCCCGACCAGCGTGAACGCGGCGACGCCCGGTTCGAGGTCGGCCTGGACCTCGACCACCACACCCTCGACGCCCACCAGCGCCACCGAACACGTTCGAGCGAACCCCATCTCAGGCCACCCCCCGAGCGTGCTCGACCACGGCCGCGCCGCGCTGGGGCACGACGACGCCCACCAGGTCGATGCGGACCCCTCCCGGCGGGGCTCCGCCGTGTGCGTGGATCCAGCGCTCGGCGAGGCCTCGTAGGCGCTCCACCTTCTCGGGTGTGACGGCGGCCATCGGGTGCTCGAAGGCACCGGCCCGCCGTGTCTTGACCTCGCAGACGACGAGGGTGTCCCCGTCCCGTGCCACGATGTCGATCTCGCCGGTCCTGCCACAGCGCCAGTTGCGCTCCAGGACCGTCATGCCGGCCGCGGTCAGCCGTCGTGCGGCCACCGTCTCGCCGAACTTGCCGAGTGCACTGCGTGCGTTCATGTCGGCACCACCTCCGGCACCAACCGTCACGCGGAACGGTCCACCAAGTGGATCTTGGTGGACCGTTCAGTGATTGTGGAGAACTCCGTCACCCGCACGGGTGAAATCCACCCCGCGGGTACCCGCCGTCACCCGCCCGGCAGTTCCAGGTCGCTCTTGTTCAGCTCCTCGATGTTCACGTCCTTGAACGTGAGCACGCGGACCTGTTTGACGAAGCGAGCCGGTCGATACATGTCCCACACCCAGGCATCCGCCATGGACACCTCGAAGAACACCTCGCCCTGGACCGAGTGCACCTGCATCTCGTAGTCGTTGGTGAGGTAGAAGCGCCGTTCGGTCTCGATCACATATTTGAACAGACCGACGACATCTCGGTACTCCCGGTAGAGCTTCAGCTCCATCTCGGTCTCGTACTTTTCGAGGTCCTCGGCGCTCATGGCATGTTCCCCTTCACCCGTGCGATCCCACCATTGTGCGCCAGTCCCGTAAGCCCCTAGACGATTTCGGTGTCGAGGGTCACGGGCCCGGCCGGGGGACCTTCGTCAAGCAGCCTGCGGAGCAGCTCGGCGAGTCTGGTCGGATACACCGTCTCATGCGCCCGGTCCAGTTCCCGGTACGTCCACCAACGCGCTCCGGAGACGCTGCGTCGCTCCAGCTCGGTGAGGGCCGTGGCGCCGGGCACGCCCTCGGCCGTGGCGGACGTCCTGGCCAGGTAGTACCACTCGTCCTGGTCCCAGCGGCGGCCCGCGAACGGGAAGGAACACGTCCGCGTCCACAGCACCGGGCCGAGTTCGACCTGGGTGATGCCGGTCTCCTCCGCGAGTTCCCGTAGGGCGGCCTCCTCGTGGGTCTCGTCGCCCTCCAGGCCGCCGCCCGGTGTGAACCACCAGTCGTCGGCCGGATCGTCCGGCTCATGGCCGTGGAGCAGCAGGATGCGGTCCTGCGGGTCGAGCAGGACGACCCGGGCGACCTTGCGCAGGCCGCCCTCGTACGCGTCGCCGTTCGCGCCCTCCTCGGTGGCCTCAGCGGGCACCGGCGGGCTCCGTCCGGGTACGGGCGCGGCGGCCGGCCGCCAGCTTGGCGACCGGGCCGTAGGCGCCGCCGCCGAGGACGAGGACCGCGCCCGCGACGATGACGGCGAGGATCGTGCCCAGCGGGCCGGGGTGGGAGAGGCTGCCGAGCGGCTCGAAGGCGGTAGGGCGCTCCAGCATGCCCTTCATGGGCCAGACGACGGCGTCCACGCGGGCGCTCACGGCGCTGCTCGCGACGGTGCCGCCGGCGACGTCCGTGAGGTGCGCGCTGGAGTCCAGGGAGCCCTGGCGTTCGTCACCGAGGAGGAAGAGACGGCCCTTGGGGACCTTCACCGCGGGGATCGTCTTGTCCTCGGCCGCGCCGCCCTTGAGATAGTCCTCGGCGATCTGCTTGCCATTGACGACCAGCTTGCCGTTCGTGCAGCAGGAGACGGTGTCCCCGCCGACGGCGACCACACGCTTGACCACGGGCGCGTTCGTCACCCAGGTCTTGTCCGTGAAGACCACGACGTCGCCGCGGTGCACCTCGTCGCCGTCGACCCGCTGGGCCAGCACCCGGTCGCCCGCGTCGATCGTCGGCGTCATCGAACTGGTCGGCACCGTGTACGGCCGGTAGACCACCGCTCCCCAGCCGAATCCTCCGAGGAACAGCACAAGGCCCAACGCGACGGCCAGTCCGGACAACCGCTGTCCGGTCCGGCTGCCCACCGGGCCCTTGCCTGTGCCACCGCCGGTACGCGGGGCCGTACGTGTTGCGCTCTCGCCACCCATGGGTCCGCACCCTACCCGGCGGTACCGAGGGTGGTCAGCCCTTCCTCCGGGACCAAGGTCACAAGCTCTACAAGGCCTTTACTCGTCCTTGCCCGACCGCTTGCGGCGCCACAGGACCAACGGCAGCACACCGACGAGGGCGAGGCCCTCCGGAGCGGCTGTCAGGAGGCGGGAGGCCGAGGCCTGGGTGTTGATGCCCGTCTGGTCGAAGGTGTCCGGGATCGGCAGTGTGCCCCAGCGGTTGATGGGCCAGGCCTTGACGATCGCGCGGCCGACGACCTCCTTCACCGGGACCATGCCGTGGTGCTTGTCGGACTGGTTGTAGCGCGAGTCCCGCGAGTTCTGCCGGTGGTCGCCCATCACCCAGATGTCGCCCTTGGGGACCTTGACGGTGAACTGGCCGCCCTGGTCGTCGTTGGTGCACGGGGTGTTGCCGGGGTAGACGTACGGCTCGTTCAGCGCCTTGCCGTTGACCATCAGCGGGCCGGTGCCGCTGCAGGAGACGGTGTCGCCGCCGACGCCGATGACCCGCTTGATGAGGTCCTTCTCCTGGGCGGACGGCATCAGACCGATCCAACTGAGCACGGTCTGCAGGGCGTTGGGGTTCGCCGCCGGCTCGCCCGCCAGCCAGTCGTCCGGGTCGTGGAAGACGACGACCTCGCCGCGCTCCGGCTCGGAGCCGAACCACGGGGTGAGCTTGTCGACCAGGACGCGGTCACCCTGCTGGAGGGTGTTCTGCATCGAGTCCGAGGGGATGGAGAACGCCTGCACCAGGAACGTCTTGATCAGCAGCGCGAGGACGAGCGCGATGACGACCAGGATCGGCAGCTCCTTCCAGAAGGAGCGCGGCTTCCTCGGCCGGGCGGTCGGATCGCCCGGCCCCTGCTCCTCGGTGCGGGTCGCGTCACCCGGCGCCGTACCGTCCTCGTCCGGGCCGGAGTCACTCCCTGAGGTCACGGCGCTGTCCGCGGCCGGGGCGGGTGCTCCCACGGGACGTCCGTGGTGCTCCTCGCCGTCGTGTCCGGACCGTGCGCCAACCGCCACATCCCCCACGCCAACTCCTTACTCTGTGCCGCCGCCTGCCCCATCCTCGGCGCAGGCCCACCACTCCCATAACGAGCGGGAGTTCCGCAGGGCTCGGGAGTTGGACCGATCCGTTCGGATCGACCGGGGCAACCCTATGCGACAGTTCGGGACCGGCGGTCGTCCCCGACACGGAGTTGGAAACCGATGCGAAGGTTTTAGGTTCGTTCAGGCTGGTCCAGTGGCCCATGGGCCAGGCGATCACCTTCGCCCGCCCCACCACCGAACTGAGCGCGACCGTGCCTCCGTAACTGGTGTTCTGGTGCGCGCGGGAGTCCGCCGAGTTGCCGCGGTGGTCGCCCATCACCCACAACCGCCCCTTGGGGACGGTGATGTCGAACGCCGTTTCGGACGGTGCGTTCCCGGGATACAGGTAGTCGCCCTCGGTCAGGGGGACGCCGTTGACGGTCACCCGCCCCTGCGCGTCACAGCACTTGACGTGGTCGCCGCCGACGCCGATCACCCGCTTGATGAGGTCCTTCTCGTTGTCGGACGGCAGCAGCCCGATGAACTGGAGGCCTTCCTTGAGCTGCTTGACCACGATCGGGTCGTTCTTCTTGGTGGTCTGCTCGTCCGCGAGCCAGCCGCCCGGGTCGTGGAAGACGACGACGTCGCCGCGCTTGGGCTCGGAGCCGAACCACGGGGTGAACTTGTCGACCAGGACACGGTCCCCGATGCGGATCGTCTGCTCCATGGAGCCCGACGGGATCACGAACGCCTGGAGGAGGAAGGTCTTCAGGACGAGGGCTATGAGGACCGCGACACCGACCAGGAGGGGTATCTCCCGGACCGCGGAGCGCCGTCGGCGCCGCTTGACCTTGCGCTGGAGCTTGCGCCGCTCGGCCCGGCTGCGGCCGGCACCCCCGGCCGGCGCCAGCGCGCCCGCGCGCCGGAAACCGGTCGGCAGCAGGTTCTCGTTCCCGAAGGAGCCGCCGGGCGGCGTCGCGCCGCGCGGCCTGCCGCGGTTACCCATGGGCGCCGTCCCCGGCGGGTACGCGCGCGTAGGCGCCGGGTCGGACGAGGTGGGTCCAGTGCCCGGCGGGCCAGACGATCCAGTCGGCTCGCCCGATGACGTCACCAACAGGAATCATGCCTCCGCCCGGGTCGCCCAGGTGGTCCCGGGAGTCACTTGAGTCGCCGCGGTGGTCACCGAGGACGAACAGCGTGCCGTCGGGCACGACCACGTCGAAAGCCACGGTGGACGGAGCGTCCCCGGGGTACAGGAACGCCGTCTCGTCGACCGACCGCCCGTTCACCTGGAGCCTCCCCTTCTCGTCGCAGCAGACCACGCGGTCTCCCCCCACACCCACAACGCGCTTGATGTAGTCGGCGTCCCCGAAATAGCCGGTTCCATCGAACACGACGATGTCGCCGCGCCGCGGATGAGCACCGAAACGGTACGCCAACTTATTTACGAGAACGCGGTCGCCGATCCTCAATCCGGATTCCATGGATCCGCTGGGAATCTGGAAGGGCTGCAGCAAGAAGGTGTTCAGCAGCAGCAGAAACACCAGACAGACCAGGGCAGTCAGGGTGATCCGGCCGCCGGGCAGCCACTCGGCGACCCGCGACACCAACGCGAAGCGCGACCGGTCCTCCGGCCCTCCGGTGTCCGAGGTGTGCTCGGAGTCGGAAGGGCGGGAGGAGCGGTCGCGCTCCGTGTGCTGTGCTTCGGTGTCCATCGGAGCCAGATGTTATCCGGCCCCGATATGAACCCCGTATCAAGCTCAGTTGTCGCGCTTCTCCTTGATCTTCGCGGCCTTGCCGCGCAGGTCACGGAGGTAGTACAGCTTCGCGCGACGGACGTCACCACGGGTCACGAGCTCGATCTTCTCGACGATCGGGGTGTGCACCGGGAAGGTGCGCTCGACGCCGACGGAGAACGAGACCTTGCGGACCGTGAAGGTCTCGCGGACACCGGCGCCCTGGCGACGGATGACTACGCCCTTGAACTGCTGCACACGGGAGCGGTTGCCCTCGATGACGCGGACGTGGACGTTGACGGTGTCACCCGGGCGGAAGGCCGGGATGTCGGTGCGCAACGAGGCGCCGTCGACGATGTCGAGCAGGTGGGACATTTCGTCTGCTTTCTTCATCGATGCCACAGGTCACCGACGGGAGATAGGTGAGGTGAAGGATGCTGTCCGTGTCGGGGCGGGCGTCGTGTCCCCCTGTGGCAGGGGCGCACGCCGGACGACGCACAACAGCGACCTATTCTTCCACGCCGTCCGGCCTGCGCCAAAATCGGCCGTACGGCTCCCCCGCCGGGTCCGGTGACCAGCCCAGGATCGAGAGCATCTCGCGGTCCTTCTTGTCGAAGGTCTTGGGCTCGCAGCGCTCGATCAGATCGGGCCGGTGGGCGGCCGTGCGCTTCAGCGCCTCGTCGCGCCGCCAGCGGGCGATCTTGCCGTGATGGCCGCTGAGCAACACGTCCGGGATCCCCCGGCCGCGCCACTGGGGCGGCTTGGTGTAGATCGGCCCCTCCAGGAGGTTGGCCATGGCGCCGGGCGCGAAGGAGTCGTCGCGGTGGGACTCGGCGTTGCCCAGGACACCCGGCAGCAGCCGTGCCACGGCCTCCGTGACGACCAGGACGGCCGCCTCGCCGCCGGCGAGCACGTAGTCGCCGATGGACACCTCGTAGACGGGCATCCGCGTCGCGTACTCGTCGATCACCCGCCGGTCGATGCCTTCGTAGCGGGCGGGCGTGAAGACCAGCCAGGGCCGCTCGGAGAGTTCTACGGCGAGTTCCTGGGTGAAGGGCCGGCCGCTGGGCGTGGGCACGACGAGCGCGGGGGCACCGGAGCCTGTCTCGTAGCCGTCGGCCAGGACGGAGTCCAGGGCGTCGCCCCAGGGCTCGGTCTTCATGACCATGCCGGGGCCGCCGCCGTAGGGGGTGTCGTCGACCGTGTTGTGGCGGTCGTACGTCCAGGAACGCAGATCATGCACGTGCACATTCAGCTGTCCACGCGCGCGTGCCTTGCCGACGAGGGAGACGTTCAGCGGTTCGAGGTACTCGGGGAAGATCGTGACGACGTCGAGCCTCATGCGTCGGCGTCCTCGGAAGAGTCGTCCTTGGAGGACACGATCTCCGCCCGGTCGTCGATCAGTCCGGGCGGCGGGTCGATGACCGCGCGCTGCTCCTCCAGGTCGATCTCGACGACGATCGACTCGACGAACGGAATCATCACCTCGCTGCCGTCGGAACGCTCCACGATGAAGAGGTCCTGGGAGGGCAGGTGCGAGATCTCGGTGATCCGGCCGACCTCCTCGCCGTCCTTGGTGACGACGTCGAGGTCCATCAGCTGGTGGTCGTAGTACTCGTCCTCCTCCTCGGGCAGCTCCTCGGGATCGATCTCGGCGATCAGGAGGGTGTTGCGCAGGGCCTCGGCGCCGGTGCGGTCGCTGACGCCCTCGAAGCGCAGGAGGAGACGGCCACTGTGGACGCGGCCCGTCTCGATGGTCAGGGGGCCGGTGGAGGCGGGTTCGGTGGCCAGGACGGCGCCGGGCGCGAGCCTGAGCTCCGGCTCGTCGGTGCGTACCTCGACGGTGACCTCGCCCTTGATGCCGTGGGCGCGGCCGATACGAGCGACTACCAGCTGCACTGTGCTTGATCTCCTGTAGTACGACGACGGGCCGGGGACGGCCCGCAGGCCCTCCCCGGCCCGAGCCGGTGTGCGATAAACGTCAGCGGACGTGGTCCACGTCGACAAGGTCGACGCGGACACCTCGGCCGCCGATGGCACCCACGACGGTGCGCAGAGCGCGAGCGGTGCGGCCGTTGCGACCGATCACCTTGCCGAGGTCGTCGGGGTGCACCCGGACCTCCAGCACGCGCCCGCGACGCAGGTCGCGCGAGGCGACCTGCACATCGTCAGGGTTGTCGACGATGCCCTTCACGAGGTGCTCAAGAGCCTCCTCGAGCATGCTCAGGCCTCGGTCGACTCGGACTCGGCCGCAGCCTCGTCCTTCTTCTCAGCCTTCTTCTTCTGGGTGATCGCCTCACCCTTGCTCGCGTCGTCGCCACCGAGGGCGTCGAACACCGGACGCGCGGCCTTCGGCTCGGCCACGAGCAGCGGAGCCGGGGCCGGCAGGCCCTTGAACTTCTGCCAGTCGCCGGTGAGCTTCAGGATGGCGAGCACGGGCTCGGTCGGCTGCGCGCCGACACTCAGCCAGTACTGCGCACGGTCCGTGTCGACCTCGATGCGCGAGGGGTTCTGCACCGGGTGGTACAGACCGATCTCCTCGATGGCCCGGCCATCACGGCGGGTACGGGAGTCGGCGACGACGATGCGGTAGTGAGGCGAACGGATCTTGCCCAGACGCTTCAGCTTGATCTTGACTGCCACGGGAGTGGGTTCTCCTGGTTTTGACGTGGTTGGGCACGGCGAGACGGCCGCGTGGGGTTGCGGTACCCGAGTGCCCGATGGACGCGTCAGCCGGAGGCGAGAGGGTTCCTGTGCGGCTGTCGAGTACAGCTAGCCATTGTGCCACACCCCGGCGGCACGTCCGACCGGGGAGCATGCCCCCGACATGCTCCCGCACATGCGGAAGCGACACCCGGCGCCGGGAGGTGACCGGCGCGGGTGTGCGCAACCCGCGGCCTGCGGGATGCGGCTGCCACGAGCAGCCGCGTCCTCAGGCCGCGCCCACGACCTCCGGGATGCGGAAGGGCTTGCCGCAGCCCCCGCACACGATCGGCGCCTGGGCCAGCACCGACGGGACGACCCGTACGTTACGACCGCAGTCGCACACCGCCTTGACGCGGACGCCGCCACCGGACGAGCCGTGACGGGCGGCCGGGCCGCGGAAGGTACGGGAGGTGTCGGCCGAGGTGGCGACGGTGTGGGCCTTGAGCGCGCGCTGGAGGCGCTCGATCGTCGGCCGGTAGCGCCGCTTCGCCTCGGGGTTGAGCTGGACCAGCGAGAAACCGCTGCTGGGATGCGGCTCGTCGGGGTGGTCCAGGCCCAGCTCCTCGGCGATCGCAAGGAATCTGCGGTTGTGGTAGCGGCCGGCGCGGGACGTGTCACGCACGCCGCGCGAAGCGGCGATGCCATGGACTGCCTCATGGAGCAGTCGCTCGAAGGAGAGCTCGTGTCCGCAGGCGGACGACGACTCTCCGATCAGGGACTCGGGCGCGGCCAGATCGGGCAGTTCGGGGTGGTACCGCTGAATATCGGCCCACGCCTCTGCCAGCTCTGCGGCGAGAACAGGTGGTGTCTGTGTCGTGCTCACGTAATGACAACGAGCCGGAGTGCCCCTGTGTTCCGATTCCGGGGCATCCCAAATAATTTGCACGTACCCGTCAGTTGCCGCTGATGCGTCCGGAGGAGGGCGGGTGCGCTGATCTGCGGAGAAGCCTCACAGCTCATACCAAGCTGGTGCGTAGTCCTCCGTACGACCCGGCGCGTAGACGGTGTCCGCGCGCCGGGTGAGCTGATGTCCGCCGTTGCGCAAGGGGCGTTTCGGTCGCTCTCCCGCCCGAGCCCGCCGCTTCAGTAAGCGCGCGCGACGACCGCGACGTTACCGGGTGCCTTGTCGTCGTCCGGCACCGACCCGTCCTCCGCGACCAGACACCGTACGGTCACCGCGTGCTCGGCCAGTTCGGCCTCGCCTTCTTCGCCGAGCGTGGCCCACGGGATGCGCGCCCAGCCGCCGGCGGTCACGGCTTCGACGGCCTCCGCGATCGTCGACACCTCGGAGGTGCGGGACTCGCGCCGCTCGCGGGACTGCCTCAGCAGCAGCGCCTGATCCTCCTCCAGGACTACGGGAAGCAGCTCTACGAGGGAGTCGATCGCCACCGGCACCTTGCCTCCGGGGATGCGGCGGGCCAGCATCGCCGTGCCGTTCTCCAGGTCACGGGGGCCGACCTCGATCCGTACAGGCACGCCTTTCAGCTCCCAGTCGACGGCCCGGCGGCCGAAGGGGATGTCCGTGCGGTCGTCGACCCGGACGCGGACGCCCGCCGCCTTCAGCCGGGCCCCGATCTCGCGGACCTTGGCCAGAACCGCCTCGTCGCCCTTGATCGCGAGGACGACCACCTGGATCTGCGCCAGCCGCGGCGGTACCCGGAGTCCGTCGTCGTCGCCGTGCATCATCACCAGGGCGCCGATCATGCGCGTGGTGGAGCCCCAGGAGGTCTGCCAGACCAGCTCCTGCCTGCCTTCCTTGGACAGGTACTGCGTGTTGAAGGCCTTGGCGAAGTTCTGGCCCAGTTCGTGACTGGTCGCCATCTGCAGCGCCTTGCCGTCGCCCATCATCCCTTCCAGGGTGAGGGTGTTGATCGCGCCCGCGAACCGTTCCTTGACCGTCTTGCGGCCCGGTACGACGTCCATCGCGAGGACGTTGACCATGAAGTCCTCGTAGACCTGACGGTGGATGTGCGCGGCGAAGTCGCGCGCCTCCTCGTAGGTCGCGTGCGCCGTGTGGCCCTCCTGCCAGAGGAACTCGCTGGTGCGCAGGAACAGGCGGGGGCGCAGCTCCCAACGGACCACGTTCGCCCACTGGTTGATCAGCAGGGGCAGGTCGCGGTAGCTCTGCACCCACTTCGAGAAGTACTCGTTGATGATCATCTCGGAGGTGGGCCGGACGACCGCGGGCTCCTCCAGCTCCTTGCCGCCGCCGTGCGTGACCACCGCCAACTCGGGCGCGAAGCCCTCGACATGGTCCGCCTCGCGGGCGAGGTAGGACTGCGGGATCAGCAGCGGGAAGTAGGCGTTCTCGGTGCCCGTCTCCTTGATGCGGGCGTCCATCTCGGCCTGCATCCGCTCCCAGATGCCGTACCCGTACGGTCGGATGACCATGGAGCCGCGCACCGGGCCGTTGTCGGCCAGCTCGGCCTTGCTGATCAGATCCTGGTACCAGCGGGGGAAATCGTCCGCCCGCGGCGTGAGTACGGGTGCCTTGGCCATGGCGAGATCGTACGGGCGGCCCACATTGCCGTCATGTGAATTCTCGCCACTCCCACAGGCAAGCCACAAGCCGGGGCCCACAACCCCTGGACGCCGTAGCGCGTGCGGAGTTTGCTGGCATACGGGGGAAGTGCGGGCGCACATCACGGGGGCCTCGGAAACGGGCACGGCCACAACTCTCGGCGGATTGGGGCGCTTTCCATGACACCTACGCTCGTGCGGCAGTACCTGCCTCATGCGGGGCCGACGCCCCGCGTGGACCTGGGTGCACGCGCGCGTGACTGGTCCGAGATCCAGGAGCGGATGCTGGTGCCGCTCTACGAAGCGGTCTACGAGCGACTGGAAGTGGGATCCGGCACCCGGCTGCTCGGCCTCGGCTGCGGTTCCGGGCTCGCCCTGCTGATGGCGGCCTCCAGAGGCGCGACGGTCACCGGTGTCGAGCGCTTCTCCCCCGAACGCCTGGCTCTCGCCCGCGAGCGGCTGCTGCCGACCAACTGGTCCCCACGCGCGCGTGCGCACCTCCGGCTGGTCCACGGCTCGCCTCGGGACGCGGCCGGCCCGGAGACGCCCGCGTACACCCTGGTGACCGCCTTCGAGCCCATCGGGTGTCTCGCGGGCGACTCGGAGGGGCTCGGCGACACGCTCGCCGCCGCGACACCGCTCGCCGCGCGCGGGACGCCCGTGGTGCTGGCGGGCTGGGGTCCGCCGGAGCGCTGCGCGACCGCGTCGGTGCTGCGGGTGGCCACCAGGCTCGCGGACCCGCTGCGCGGCACGGGCAGCCCGCGCCCGGTCCTGCGCGACGACCTGGAGGAGGTCGCCCACCGCGCGGGCCTCAGGCCGGACGGCTCGGGGAGGGTGGCCTGCCCCTTCGGGTACGCCGACGTCGAGAGCGCCGTACGGGGGCTGCTGTCGACGGGACTCTTCGACGCGGCGATCGTCGCGACGGATCAGGCGCAGGTCGACAAGGAATTGGCGGAGGCGTTGCATCCGTATCGTCGGCAGGACGGCACGGTGTGGATGCCGAACGTCTTCCGATACCTGATCGCGCGTACGACCTGAGGATGACTCAGCGCGCCTACGACCTGAGGATGACTACGGCTCTTCCTTGAAGAGGCGCGTGACGCCCGCGATCCGATACGCGTCCGTCTCCTCCAGGGTCTCGTTCTCCAGGAGGGCCGTCGCGAGCGCGTCCAACTGGTCGCGGTGATCGCGGAGTTTGCGGCAGGCCTCGTCGTAGCACTCGTCGACGATGCGGCGCATCTCGTGGTCGATCACGTCGAGGGTCCCCGGGGCCGCTGCGAGGCCGTAGGCCTGCTGAGCGTCGTTCGGGAGGGCGGAGAGGCGGCCGACGCGCTCGCTCATGCCCCAGCGGGCAACCATCCCGCGCGCGATGTTGGTGACCTGTTCGAGGTCGTTCTCGGCCCCGGTGGTGATCACCCCGTAGACGACCTGTTCCGCGGCCATGCCGCCGAGGGCGCCGATGATGCGGCCGCGCAGGTACTCCTCGGTGTACGCGTACCTGTCCGCGTCCGGCGTCGAGAGGGTGACGCCGAGGGCCCTCCCGCGCGGGACGATGGTGATCTTGCGGACCGGGTCGGCGCCGGGCTGGAGCATGCCGAGGAGGGCGTGGCCGCTCTCGTGGTAGGCGGTGCGGCGGCGTTCCTCCTCGGGCATCACCAGCGGGCGTTCGGCGCCCAGTTGGACCTTCTCCAGGGCTTCGGAGAGGTCGGACTGGGTGACCTCGCTCTGCTTGCGCTTGACCGCGAGGAGGGCTGCTTCGTTGGCGAGGTTGGCGAGTTCGGCGCCGGTCATGCCCGGGGTCGTGCGGGCGACCTGGGCGAGGTTCACGTCCTTCGCGAGCGGGATCTCGCGGGTGTGGATCTCCAGGATCGCCTCGCGTCCGCCCCGGTCCGGCGGCGAGACCACGACCACCCGGTCGAAGCGGCCGGGGCGGGTCAGCGCCGGGTCCAGGACGTCGGCGCGGTTGGTGGCCGCGATGACGATGACGCCCTCGGAGCCGGAGAAGCCGTCCATCTCGGTGAGGATCTGGTTCAGGGTCTGCTCGCGCTCGTCGTGACCGCCCATGCCGCTGCCGCCGCCGCGGGCCCGGCCGATGGTGTCGATCTCGTCGATGAAGATGATCGAGGGGGCCACCTTGCGGGCCTCCGCGAACAGTTCACGCACGCGTGAGGCACCGACACCGACGATCATCTCGATGAACTCGGAAGCCGAGGCCGAGAAGAACGGCACCCCCGCCTCCCCCGCGACCGCCCGCGCGAGCAGCGTCTTGCCGGTGCCGGGCGGACCCGCGAGGAGCACGCCCCGGGGCATCTTCGCGCCCATCTTCCGGTACTCGTCGGGGTTCTTGAGGAAGTCGACGACGTCGTTCAGCTCGCCCTCGACCTCGTCGATGCCGGCCACGTCCTCGAACGTCGTGCGCTGCTTGCCGGGCTCCAGCTCGACCGGCTTGGGCGGGGCCTTGCGGCCGAGCATGCCGCCCGCGCCGCCGAGCCCCGAGCTCATCCGGCGCGCGATGAAGAGCCACAGGACGACCAGGAGCAGCATCGGGGCGAGCGAGATCAGCAGATTGGCCAGAAAGCTGCGGTGCTGGACGACGGGTTCCGCCGTGACGGTGACGTTGTGCTTGGTCAGGTCCTCCCAGAGCTGGTCGTCCGCGAAGGTCGGCCGCTCCGTGTCGAACTTGGTGTACTTGCCGTCGCCGCCCGGGTTCTTCTGCTCCTTCTTGAGCTGGCCCTGGATCGCGTTGCCCTTGGCGTAGATCTTGGTGACGTTGCCCGCGTCGACCTGCTTGCTGAACTCCGTGTACGAGATCGTCGGTTCGTTGCCCTCGTTGAAGAACGACAGGATGAGGTTGGCGACCAGGTACACGACCAGCGCGGTGAGAATCAGGCTCCACCAGCCGCCGCGCATCTTCTTCCCGCCCGGCGACGGCTTCGGGGGCTCGTCCGGGGTGCCCTCGGTACGCCAGGGCTGGTCGGGAGACTTGCGCGGCGGCGCGGGGTTGGTCATATCGGCAAGTTACGACACGGGCCAGGCGTCGGCACGCCCAGCATGCGCCGAGGGCACCCTTCAAAGAAGGGCGCCCTCGGCGACGTAGAAGACGGGCTGTCAGCCCATGAACTTCTTGAACTCGTCCGGCAGCTCGAAGTCCTGGCCGCCCTGTTCGGGCAGTCCGAACGCGTTGCCGCCCGGAGCCGCGCCGGCCTCACGGCGCCTGGCCTCTTCCAGCTCCTGCTGCTTGCGCTTCATCGGGTTGCCGGAGCGCTGCTTGCCCTTGGCCTGCTTGGGCTGCTTCTTGGTGCGGCCGGGGCCGCCGCCCATGCCCGGCATCCCCGGCATGCCGGGCATCCCGCCGCCCTGCGCCATGCGGGACATCATCTTGCGGGCCTCGAAGAACCGCTCGACCAGGCCCTTCACGGCGCTGACCTCGACGCCGGAGCCCTTGGCGATACGGGCGCGGCGCGAGCCGTTGATGATGGTCGGCTCGGCGCGCTCGGCCGGGGTCATCGACTTGATGATCGCGGCCGTACGGTCGACGTCCCGCTCGTCCAGGTTGTTGATCTGGTCCTTGATCTGGCCCATGCCGGGGAGCATGCCGAGCAGCTTGCTGATGCTGCCCATCTTCCTGACCTGTTCCATCTGGGACAGGAAGTCGTCGAGGGTGAAGTCCTGGCCCTTCTTGGACGCCAGCTTCGAGGCCATCTTCTCGGCCTCTTCTTGGCTGAACGTCTTCTCCGCCTGCTCGATCAGGGTGAGCAGGTCACCCATGTCGAGGATGCGGGAGGCCATCCGATCCGGGTGGAAGGCGTCGAAGTCGTCGAGCTTCTCGCCGTTCGACGCGAACATGATCGGCTTGCCGGTGACCGAGGCGATCGACAGCGCCGCACCACCGCGGGCGTCACCGTCGAGCTTGGAGAGCACCACACCGTCGAAGCCGACGCCGTCGCGGAAGGACTCGGCGGTGTTGACCGCGTCCTGACCGATCATCGCGTCGACGACGAAGAGGATCTCGTCCGGCGAGACAGCGTCACGGATGTCCGCGGCCTGCCGCATCAGCTCCTGGTCGATGCCGAGGCGCCCCGCGGTGTCCACGATCACGATGTCGTGGACCTTGGACTTCGCGAACTCGATGGAGTCCTTGGCGACCTTGACCGGGTCGCCCACACCGTTGCCCGGCTCGGGCGCGTAGACCGCGACACCGGCGCGCTCGGCGACGACGCTCAGCTGGTTCACCGCGTTCGGGCGCTGGAGGTCGGCGGCGACGAGCAGCGGTGAGTGCCCCTGATCCTTGAGCCACTTGCCGAGCTTGCCCGCGAGGGTCGTCTTACCGGCACCCTGCAGACCCGCGAGCATGATCACGGTCGGCGGGTTCTTGGCGAAGCGCAGGCGCCGGGTCTCGCCGCCGAGGATCGTGACGAGTTCGTCGTTGACGATCTTCAGGACCTGCTGGGCCGGGTTCAGCGCCTTGTTGACGTCGGCGCCGAGGGCGCGCTCCTTGACGTTCTTGATGAACGTCCGTACGACCGGAAGCGCCACGTCCGCTTCGAGGAGGGCGATCCGGATCTCGCGCGCGGTGGCGTCGATGTCCGCCTCGCTCAGACGCCCCTTGCCACGCAAATTCTTGAAGGTCGCTGAGAGGCGGTCGGAGAGAGTATCGAACACGGCGGCGTCGGTCCTCGGAGTCGGGGGCAGTGTGAGCGTCTTCCAGGGTATCCGGCCGCGCAAGCGAATCGTCCCCGCCCGCCGGGTCGGAAACCCCGGGCGGGCTCACGCCCGCAACGTCTCCTCCAGTTTCCGCGCGATCGCCGTGGCCTCCTCGCCCGGCAGCGGCATGCCCTCCCCGCCGGTGACGTAGAAGGCGTCCACCGCGTTCGAGCCCAGGGTGCTGACGTGCATGCTCCGCACCCGGACCTTCGCCTCGTCCAGCGCCCGTCCGATGCGATGCAGCAGCCCGGGGGCGTCGTGCGCGCGCACCTCGATGACCGTCGCGTGCCGGGAGGCGGCCGGGGCGACCGTCACGCGGGCCGGCGGGGCCACGACACCCCGGCGGCGCGGATACGCGGCGTCGCGCTCGGCGAGACGGCCGGCGATGTCCAGCGAACCGTCCAGCGCGCGTACGAGATCGGCGCGCAGCCGGGCGGCCTGGGGCAGGGAGCCGTACTCGGCGGCGACCCGCCAGTTCAGCAGGAGCACCGAGCCCTCCACGCCGTCCGGCAGGTCCAGCGCGCGCAGTTCCGCCGTGCGGACCGTCAGGCGGTGCATCGCCAGGACGCCGGCCACCGCGGGGAGGACGCCCGGCTGGTCGGGTACGGCGATCAGGAGTTCCACGCCGAGCGGTTCGGGATCGCCGGCGGGCTCGTCCTCGGTCGGGGGTTCGGTCTGGGCGCGCAGGGCCAGCACCGGGCCGCCGGTGGCGACCGCCTCGATCGCGAGCCGTTCCTGTTCCGCCGTGGCCGCGCCCGCCTCGGGCTCCTCGGGGGCGTCCCCGGAGAGGACCGCGGCGACCCGCTTCACCAGGTCGGTGACGAGGCCGGCCCGCCAGGACGACCAGGCGGCCGGTCCGGTGGCCAGCGCGTCCGCCTCCGTCAGCGCGTGCAGCAGCTCCAGGGTGCTCGTGGTGCCGACGGCCTCGGCGACCGAGCGAACCGTCGCCGGGTCCTCCAGGTCGCGCCGGGTGGCCGTCTCGATGAGCAGCAGGTGATGGCGTACGAGGGTCGCGAGTACGGCGACTTCCGCGCGGTCGAAGCCGATACGGGCGGCCACGTCCTTGGCGATGATCTCGCCGGCCACGGAGTGGTCGCCGGGCCAGCCCTTGCCGATGTCGTGCAGCAGCGCGGCGACCAGGAGGAGGTCGGGGCGGCTGACGCGGCGGGCGAACTCCGAGGCGCGGACGGCGGTTTCGATGAGGTGCCGGTCCACGGTCCAGATGTGCACGGCGTTGCGCTGCGGCCGGCAGCGCACCCGCTCCCAGTCGGGGAGGAGACGGGTGATCAGGCCTTCCGCCTCCAGTGCCTCCCACACGTCCACCGTCGGCTGCCCGGAACCGAGCAGCGTCACGAGCTGCTCGCGCGCCTCGGCGGGCCAGGGCGTGGGCAACGGTCGCACGGTGGCCGCGAGGCGCCGTACGGCGTGCAGCGAGAGCGGAAGTCCGGCCTGCGCGGCGGCAGCGGCGGCGCGCAGCGGAAGGACGGGGTCGCGTTCGGGGCGTGCGGCGCGGGCGAGTACCACCTCGCCGTCCTGCTCCACGACGCCCTCGGCGAGCGGGGAGCGCTCGGCGGTGGGTTTCGCGCCCCCGCCGAGCATGGCGCGCAGCCTCGGCCGCACGGCGCGCGACCGCAGCACGCGCCCCACTTCACGCCAGGTGACATCACTGGCGTACGACACGACGCGTGCCGCTTCGTAGACCTGCCGCAGCAGGGTGTCCGCGTCGAGGAGGCCCAGCTCGGCGGCGACCTGGTCCTGTTCCTGGAGTGCGAGCCGGTCGGTCGCGCGGCCGGTGGTGAGGTGCAGGGCGTCGCGCACGTCGAGGAGCCGGCGGCGGGCGTCGGCGAGGCCTTCGCGCGGGGCGTCGGCGAGCCAGGAGGCGGCTACGGCGCGCAGGGCGGTGGCGTCGCGGAGGCCGCCGCGGGCCTCCTTGAGGTCGGGTTCGAGGAGGTACTGCAACTCGCCCTGGCGCTCGGCGCGTTCGGCGCAGAGTTCCTGGAGTTCGGGGAGGCGCTTGGGCGCCTGGTTGCGCCAGTCGGCGAGGACGGCCGTGCGCAGGGAGGCGGTCAGGCCGAGGTCGCCGGCGATGTGGCGGGCGTCGAGGAGGCCGAGCTGGACCTTGAGGTCCTCGCCGGCGGTCTTGCGGGCCTCCGCGGGCGTCCGGACGGAGTGGTCGAGGGCGAGGCCGAGGTCCCAGACCGGGTACCAGATGCGGTCGGCCAGCGCGGCGACCGCGCCGGAGTCGCCGCCGTCGTGCAGGAGGAGCAGGTCGAGGTCGCTGCGCGGGGAGAGTTCGCCTCGGCCGTAGCCGCCGACGGCGACCAGGGAGACTCCCTTGAGCGCTTCGTTGCCGGCGGTGAAGAGGCCGGTCAGCCAGTCGTCGGTCAGTTCGGCGAGGGCGGCACGGCGCGGCGGCCCGGACCGCACCCCCTCAGTGAGGAGGCGCAGCCGGGCCGCCGCGTAGCCGCTGGGTCCGGAGTCTTCTGCATCCTTGCGCACGTCCGTACTCGTCACCCAGCGACTCCTGTTCGTTTCTTTTTAGAGCGCGTCCGGACCGCGCTCGCCGGTCCTGACCCGGACGGCCGTTTCGACCGGGAGGGACCAGACCTTGCCGTCACCGATCTTGCCGGTGCGGGCGGCCTTGACGATGACGTCGATCAGCTGCTCGGCGTCGTCGTCCTCGGCCAGCACCTCGATGCGGATCTTGGGGACCAGGTCGACCGTGTACTCGGCGCCCCGGTAGACCTCGGTGTGTCCCCGCTGACGACCGTAGCCGCTCGCTTCGGTGACCGTCAGACCGTGGACCCCGAAGGCCTGGAGGGCTTCCTTGATCTCGTCGAGCCGGTGGGGCTTCACGACGGCGGTGATGAGCTTCATGCGTCCACCTTCTTCGTCTCCGGGGCGGCCAGGGCGGAGCTGCCGATGCCACCGCCGGCGCCGCTGAAGTCGTATGCGGTCTCGGCGTGCTCGGCCTGGTCGATGCCGGCGACCTCTTCGTCCTCGGTGACCCGCATACCGATGGTCTTGTCGATGAGGAAGGCGAGGATCGCGGAGGCGACCAGGGAGTAGCCGAGGACCGCGCCGACACCGGCGAACTGCTTCCACAGCTGGGTGAAGGAGTGGTCGCCGTAGAAGACGCCGGTCGCGGCGGACTGGCCCTTGCCGGTGGCGAAGAAGCCGATGAGCAGGGAGCCGAGGATACCGCCGACCATGTGGACGCCGACGACGTCGAGGGAGTCGTCGATGTTGAACCGGTACTTCAGGCCGACGGCCGCGGCGCAGCCGACACCGGCGATGGCACCGACGGCGATCGCACCGAGCGGGGAGACCGCACCACCGGACGGGGTGATGGCGACCAGACCGGCGACGGCACCCGAGGCCGCGCCCAGCGTGGTGAACGCGCCGTGCCGGATCTTCTCGTAGGCGAGCCAGGCGAGCATGGCGGCGGCGGTGGCGACCTGGGTGTTGACGAACATCAGCGCGCCGACGCCGTCGTCGTTGCCGAGCCACGAACCGGCGTTGAAGCCGAACCAGCCGAACCACAGCAGACCGCAGCCGAGCATGACCAGCGGAAGGCTGTGCGGACGCATGGGGTCACGCTTGAAGCCGACCCGCTTGCCGATGACCAGGATGACGCCGAGGGCGCCGGCACCGGCGTTGATGTGGACCGCCGTACCACCGGCGAAGTCGATCACACCGAGCTTGTAGGCCCAGCCGTCGGCGCCCCATACCCAGTGGGCGACCGGGACGTAGACGACCGTGAGCCACAGGGCGACGAAGAGCGCCCAGGCCGAGAACTTGACGCGGTCGGCGATGGCACCGCTTATCAGGGCGGGCGTGATGACGGCGAACATCATCTGGAAGACCATGAACACGAAGATCGGGATGGTGTAGCCGTCCCAGAGCTCCGTCAGTCCGACATTGCTCATCCCCAGCCAGTCGGAGTTGTAGCCGATGAAGCCGTTACTCGAACCGAAGGCGAGGGAGAAGCCGTAGAGCACCCACAGGATGGTGACGATCCCGATGCTGATGAAGCTCATCATCAGCATGTTCAGGGTGCTCTTGACGCGGACCATGCCTCCGTAGAAGAAGGCGAGTCCCGGTGTCATGATCAGCACCAGGGCAGAACAGATCAGCATGAAGCCTGTGTTCGCGGAGGACAGTTTGGGTGCCTCAGCGGCAAGCGTGATGGCGGCTGATGCCATCGGCGTCTCCTCGTCGGTTGTACGGCCCCGTGCGGGCGAAGCCTGGATGCGGTCCGGTCAAGGCGGGGGGTCCGGTTATGCGCCATGAGATTGGCGCAGCGCGGTTTCCGTCGACGCCCCTCGATGTTTCAGCGGGGTGACGAAGGCGCCGTACGTGTTACGCGTCGATGAACCGCCGGATCTCCGGCCGCGCGATCGTTATCGTGGCGCAACCTTTTCCGGCGGCTGGAAACCGGCCGCGCCCGGCCCTCCGCCGACCTGGCACGGGGGCGCCGGGGCACGGGGCCCAGACCCCTCCGGCGCTCTCCTGCGGCCCGGTCGGGAGTCTCCCGGCGAGGCCGACGATTCCGGCCGGACCGCCGCCCCCGCAGACCATGGCGTGGCCGGTCTTTCGAATACGAGTGGTGACGCGCCCGGGCCGCTCGGACCGCTCGGCGGCCGGAGACAGGACCGGCCGCGGTCGGCCTTCCGATGACCTGGCATGGGGGAGCCGAGTCGGGCGGTTCGGGAGGGCCGGCCGCGGCCGGGGCTTTGGGGTGGTCAGACCGCTTCGGCGGTCTCCGGCAGCTCGATCGCGAGCCGGTCGGTGAGGTCGACGACTTCGGCCAGATCCCCGAAGTCGCGGACCGCCGTGTCGACGGTCTTTCGAATACGAGTGTTGACGCGCTCGGAGCGCACTTTCTTGGCGACGGTCATCGCCTCCGTCGCCAGCACCGCGCTCTGCTCGGGCTCCCGCCGCAGCAGGTGCACGGTGGCCATGCCGATGAGATTGAGTGCGTACGACCGCTGGTGCACCTCGTCCTTGGCGAAGAGGTCCACCGCCCGTTGCATGACGGGCTCGGCCAGCGAGGCGTAGGCGGGGCTGCGGCCGGCGACGTAGGCGAGGTCGCGATAGGAGTGCGAGTTCTCGCCGTACAGCTCGGCCTCGGAGAAGAAACGGATCCAGTCCGGGTCCGGGTCGTCCCAGTCGTGTACGTCCCCGAAGGTGTCCTCGGCCATCCGGACGGCCCGCTTGCACTTGCCGGGCTGCCCCATGTTGGCGTAGGCGCGGGCCTCCATCGCATACAGCATCGACTGGGTGCGCGGGCTCGCGCAGTCCCGGCTGCCGTACTGCGCGAGGTGGATCAGCTCCAGCGCGTCGTCGGGCCGCCCGAGGTGGATCATCTGCCGGCTCATGCTGGACAGGACGTACGACCCGAGCGGCTTGTCGCCCGCCTCCTTGGCGGCGTGCAGGGCGAGGACGAAGTACTTCTGGGCGGTGGGCTGGAGCCCCACGTCGTACGACATCCACCCGGCCAGCTCGGCGAGTTCGGCGGCCACCTTGAACAACGTGCGGTTGGTGGCCTCGGGTTGGGGCTCCTGGAGCAGGTCGGTCACCTCGTGCAGCTGTCCTACGACCGCCTTGCGGCGCAGGCCGCCGCCGCACTGGGCGTCCCACTTGCGGAACATCGCCGTGGTGGACTCCAGCAGCTCCAACTCGGGCCGGGAGAGCCGCCCTTGATGCCGGGAGGCGCTCGCGGGCTCGGGCTCCGGCTGGTGGGCCGACGGGCCGGGGACCAGCCAGCGCTGCATGGGCTCGATGAGGGTCGGTCCCGCGGACAGGGCCAGCGAGGCCCCGAGGAAGCCGCGGCGGGCCAGCATGAGGTCGCTGCGGGAGAACTCGCTGAGCAGGGCCACCGTCTGCGGGGCCGTCCACGGCAGGTCGACGCCGGACACGGAGGGTGCCTGGCGGGCCGCGCGCAGGCCCAGGTCCTCGACCGAGACGACACAGCCGAAGCGCTCGGAGAACAGCTCCGAGAGGATCCTCGGGATCGGCTCGCGCGGGTTCTCGCCGTCCAGCCAGCGGCGCACCCGCGAGGTGTCCGTGGAGATGTGGTTGGCCCCCAACTGCCGCGCCCGGCGGTTCACTTGACGCGCCAGCTCACCCTTGGACCAGCCGCTGCGCACGAACCACGAGCCGAGCAGCTCATTGGGGCGCTTGTCCGCACTGGCCGCGGTTGTCCCGCTTCCGCCGTTGCCGCCCACTGGAACGCCCCCATCCCTGGAACCACTTGTCGCCGCTGTGCGCCAAGCCCTATCAGAATGCCGGTAAATACGGCTTCCCGTCCCGCACTTGTCACCCTTCGAACGAGATGACGAGTTGCCTCCGGCATACCCACAAGCGCATGTGCCCCGAGGACTTGTGCACTCAAAGTAATCCTACGATCACCCGTCCAGCCACGGCGATCCCGGAAACGCCACCATTCGCCACCCCTTCGAATGAACCTACGGTTGCCCGCGCACGATTCACTTGACATAGGACGGCCGAAGGTGGGCGTAGCGGTGCACGCAGGGGCGCACACCGACAAGCACACCACCCGAGGCACTCCCGGACGCCGCCTGAACCACGCGGCACGGGGCAGGCGTGAACACAGAGTGACGACACGCATCCGTCTCGTAACCACCGGTGCGTTGGACCCGTTGGAGGGGGCATGGGCTTCACGATCGGCAGCAGCCGGGGTATCCGCGACATCCGGTCCGGCACGCGCCGCCGCGGCC
>NZ_JBXVPZ010000032.1:0-41061 GCF_057961495.1 Streptomyces sp. P5F9
CGCCCCAAACGCCCCGGCCCCCGCACCTGGAGCAGCCGCCTAGGCCTCCGTCGCCGGGTGCACGCCTGGCGCGAAAGGCACCCCGTGGCCGCGCTCACGCTCTCCTGGGTCGTCACGTTCCTCGCCGCCGTGCTGGTCTACATCTGCCTCGAAATGCCCAACACGCTGGGGCAGTTGAGGCTCATGGAGTTCGCGCGGATACCGGCCGAGGCGATCATGGCGGCCGTGGTTCTGCTGAGTCTGCCGCGGCGGGCCCGGATCATCGCGGCCGCGGGCTTCGGCGCGCTCGTCGGGGCCATCGCCGTGCTGAACATGTTCGACATGGGGTTCAACGAATACCTCGGCCGGCACTTCAACATCATCCTGGACTGGAGCCTGTTCGGGGACGCCCGCGGGTATCTGAAGGACACCTTCGGCGGGGCGGCCACGCAGGCCATCACGGTCGGCCTGATCGCGCTGATCGTCGTGCTGATCGTGCTCGTCGCGCTGGCGATGGTCCGGCTCAGCAACGTCCTGGTGACCTACAAGGCCATCGCGACCAAGGGCACCCTGATCGCCGGCACGGTGTGGATCACCCTGACCGCGTTCGCGCTGGAGTTCCACGGCATCCCGCTCGCCGCCGACCACACCGCCGGCGTCATCAAGTACCAGGTACGCGCGATGCAGGAAACCCTGCGCGACGAGGCCGAGTTCAAGAAGGTCGCCAAGGTCGACGCCTTCGGCAACACCCCCGGCAGCGAGCTCGTCCCGGACCTCCGCGGCAAGGACGTGATCTTCACCTTCATCGAGAGCTACGGCCGTAGCGCGATCGAGGACCCGATCATGGCGCCCGGCGTCGACTCGACCCTCGCCGCCGACACGACCGCCCTCTCCAAGGCGGGCTTCGCCGCGAAGAGCGGCTGGCTGACCTCGGCGACGTACGGCGGCAGCAGCTGGCTCGGCCACTCCACCACCATGTCGGGCCTGTGGGTCAGCAACCAGCAGCGCTACCGCACGGTGATGGCCAGCGACCACCTGAGCCTGACCGACGCCTTCAAGAAGACCGGCGACTTCGACACCGTCGGCGTGATGCCGGGCATCCAGAAGGGCTGGCCGGAGCAGAGCTTCTACGGCCTCGACAAGGTCTACAACGCCTTCCAACTCGGCTACCAGGGACCGAAGTTCAGCTGGTCCACGATGCCCGACCAGTACGCGCTGGAGCAGTTCCAGAAGCAGGTGCACAGCAAGCCCCGCACCGACGGCAAGTCGCTGATGTCCTTGCTGATCCTGACCTCCAGCCACCAGCCCTGGGCCCCGATCCCGAAGCTCGTCCCGTGGGACCAGCTGGGCAACGGTTCGATCTTCGACTCGATCGAGAAGGCCGGCAACAAGGCGTCCAGCGTCATCGCCGACACCACCAAGTCCCGCCAGGAGTACGGCAAGTCGATCCAGTACTCGGTGAACTCCCTCACCCAGTGGCTGGAGCGCTACGGCAACGACAACACCGTGCTCGTCTTCCTCGGCGACCACCAGCCGATCGCCCGCGTCAGCGGCAACCACGCCAGCCGTGACGTCCCGATCTCGATCGTCGCCAAGGACCCCAAGATCCTTCAGAAGATCGACAGTTGGAACTGGACCGACGGCCTGCGCCCCGCCCACAAGGCTCCGGTGTGGAAGATGAGCGACTTCCGCGACAAGTTCCTCACGGCGTACGGCTCGACGCCCCACCCGAAGACGAACTGAGCAGCACCAGAAGAAGAACTGAGCGCCCGCCCAACGGAGTTCAGCCGCCGGACGTGTCCAGCTCCGCGTCCTCGCTGATCCCCGCGCAGTCGTACGGGTCCTTCAGCCAACCGTCCGGCAACACCACCCTGTTGTTGCCGGACGTACGGCCGCGGGGCCCGTCGGCGCCTACGGGCCAGGGCTGGTCGAGGTCCAACTCGTCGAGCCCGGCCCGGAGTTCCTCCAGCGAGGACGTGATCGCGAGCCGCTTGCGCATCTCGCTGCCGACCGCGAAGCCCTTCAGGTACCAGGCGACGTGCTTACGGAAGTCGATGACTCCCCGCGCCTCGTCCCCGATCCACTCACCGAGCAGCGTCGCGTGCCGCACCATGACGTCGGCGACCTCGCGCAACGACGGCTCCAGACTGCGTCCATCAGTGCCTCCGGCACGGGCCTGTTGACGCCCCTCGAAGGCGGCCACGAGGTCGGCGAACAGCCACGGCCGCCCGAGGCAGCCGCGCCCGACCACGACCCCGTCGCACCCGGTCTCCCGCACCATCCGCAGCGCGTCCTGCGCCGACCAGATGTCGCCGTTGCCGAGCACGGGGATCTCCGGCACATGCTCCTTCAGGCGCGCGATCGCGTCCCAGTCCGCCGTACCGCCGTAGTGCTGGGCGGCCGTGCGGCCGTGCAGGGCGATGGACGTGACGCCCTCCTCGACGGCGATGCGGCCGGCGTCGAGGAAGGTGATGTGGTCGTCGTCGATGCCCTTGCGCATCTTCATCGTGACGGGCAGGTCGCCGGCCCCGCTGACGGCCTCCTTCAGGATCGCCCGCAGCAGGTTCCGCTTGTACGGCAGCGCGGAGCCGCCGCCCTTGCGGGTCACCTTCGGCACCGGGCAGCCGAAGTTGAGGTCGATGTGGTCGGCGAGCCCCTCCTCCGCGATCATGCGGACGGCCTTGCCGACGGTCGCCGGGTCCACGCCGTACAGCTGGATCGAACGCGGCGTCTCGGTCGCGTCGAAACGGATCAGCTGCATGGTCTTGTCGTTGCGCTCGACCAGCGCCCGGGTCGTGATCATCTCGCTCACGAACAGACCCTTGCCCCCACTGAACTCCCTGCACAGGGTGCGGAAGGGCGCGTTGGTGATCCCGGCCATGGGGGCCAGGACGACGGGCGGCGAGACGGTGTGCGGGCCGACCTGCAAGGGGGTCACAGCCGGGGACACGGACGGGGCGACGGGCGCGGAGACGGGCGTGGACATTGCTCCATTGTCCCGTACGACGCCGGGTACTCGGGCCGAGGATCGTGTATCGGTAATTAGTTAGACGCACTATCGAGTTTGGCGTACGATGGTGCGCATGCCCGAGCTCAGCCACCGCCGCCGACAGCTGGTGCTCGCGATCTGCTGCATGAGTCTGCTGATCGTGAGCCTGGACGTGACCATCCTGAACGTCGCGCTGCCCGCGATGCAGACCGATCTGCACGCGTCGACCTCCGGTCTGCAGTGGACGATCGACGCGTACACCCTGGTCCTGGCCTCCCTGCTGATGCTGGCGGGCTCCACGGCCGACCGCATCGGCCGCAAGCGGGTCTTCATCGCCGGCCTGGTGGTCTTCAGCCTCGGCTCCCTGCTCTGCTCCCTGGCCCCCGGTCTGAACGCGCTGATCTGGTTCCGCATGATCCAGGCGGTCGGCGGCTCGATGCTCAACCCGGTCGCCATGTCGATCATCACCAACACCTTCACCGAGCCGCGCGAGCGCGCCCGGGCGATCGGTGTGTGGGGCGCGGTCGTCGGCATATCGATGGCCGCGGGGCCGCTGATCGGCGGGCTGCTCGTGGACTCGGTCGGCTGGCGCTCGATCTTCTGGATCAACCTGCCGGTGGGCCTGGCCGCGCTGCTGCTCACGCTGAAGTTCATCCCCGAGTCGCGTGCGCCCAAGGCCCGCCGTGCCGACCCGGTCGGCCAGCTCCTGGTGATCGCCCTGTTCGGCTCCCTGACGTACGCGATCATCGAGGCGCCGAGCTCCGGGTTCACCTCGATCCTGCCCTTCGCCGTCCTCGCGCTGGCCGCGCTCGTCGCGCTGCTCTGGTACGAGCCTCGGCGCGACGAACCCCTCATCGACCTGCGCTTCTTCCGTTCGGCGCCGTTCAGCGGGGCGACGGTGATCGCCATCAGCGCGTTCTCGGCACTGGGCGGCTTCCTGTTCCTGTCCACGCTGTATCTGCAGAACGTGGTGGGTCTTGACGCGCTGCACGCCGGTCTGTGGATGCTGCCGATGGCTGTGCCCACGTTCCTGTGCGCGCCGGTTTCGGGGCGGCTGGTCGGTAGTCATGGGCCGCGCATATCCCTGTTGATCGCGGGGACGGCGATGACTGCCAGTGCGGTGATGTTCGCGGGGTTCGAGGCGGAGACGTCGGGCGTCTCGCGGTTCATCGGGTACGCGCTGTTCGGGATCGGGTTCGGGTTTGTGAACGCGCCGATCACCAACACGGCGGTGTCCGGGATGCCTCGCGCTCAAGCGGGTGTTGCGGCGGCCGTGGCGTCCACGAGTCGGCAGTTGGGGCAGACGCTGGGGGTTGCCGTGGTGGGGGCGGTGTTGGCTTCCGGGGTGTCGGCGTCGTCGTACAGGGAGACGTTCGTGTCTGCTGCTCGGCCCGGGTGGTGGATCTTGGTGGTGTGCGGGTTGGCTGTGCTGGTGCTCGGTGCGGTTACCAGCGGAGTGTGGGCACGCAGGACTGCTGAGCGTACGGCTGAGCGGTTGCAGTCTTTTGAGGTGCGCGAAGCGGCTGGGATCAACGCTTAGTTTTCGAGTGCGGGTGCGTCGTGGCTGGTCGCGCAGTTCCCCGCGCCCCTAAAAGCAAAACCCTCACCTGGCCTGCGCTAGGGCGTGCAGGCTCTCCAGTCGGTCTCTCGACTCGGCGTCCGCGGGAGCGTACGTCACCATCCTCGGGCCCCTCGCCGGAGTCAGCCACAGGTCGGTGTGGTCGACGGTGATGCGGCCGACGTGGGTGTTGCGGAACTCCTTGCGGCGGGGGCTGGCGCCCATGACCTCGTGGCGGTCCCAGACCTCGCAGAACTCGGGGGACGTACGCAGGCGCTTGAGGAGGGTCTTCCAGGTGGGGTCGGCGAGGTGGTCGGCCATCGAGCCCCGGAAGCGGGCGGCCATGAGGCGTTGGGTCTTCTCCAGGTGCACGATCGACGACCGCCACTCCTCGTGCGTGTAGGAGAGGATCATGCAGTTGCGGTCCTCGGGCGGTACCGCGTCCAGGTCGCAGAGCAGCATCCCGTAGGTGCGGTTGTAGGCGAGGATGTCGTACCTGCTGTTCTGGAGACAGGCCGGGATCGGGTCCAGCTGGTCCAGCATCGCCTGGAGGGCGGGCGTGACGACCGCGCAGCTCGTGGCCGGCCGCGGGTCGATCGCACCGGCCAGCTGGAAGAGGTGGGAGCGCTCGCTGCTGTCCAGGAAGAGCGTGCGGGCCAGCGCGTCCAGCACCTGTACCGAGACCTGGATGTCCCGCGCCTGTTCGAGCCACGTGTACCAGGTGACCCCGACCGCGGCGAGCTGCGCGACCTCCTCGCGGCGCAGGCCGGGTGTACGGCGCCGGGTGCCGCGCGGGAGGCCGACCTGCTCGGGGGTGATGTGCTCACGGCGGTGGCGCAGGAACGCGGCGAGCTCGTGCCGCCGGACCGTCGACGCGGTCTGCGGAGCATCCGCGGCCTCGGCCGTCGCCTCTGTCACCGTCTCCTGTGCCATCGTCGTCATCACCCCAGTCTGCCGCTGTACGGAGCCTGTTTCCAGGTAGTCCTGCTACCAGGATAAGGACACTCTGGTACCAGTCTCCCAGGAGGCGCACGCTCGTCAGCGTGACCGAAACCATCGCTTCCCGCACCGTGAAATCCCCGGCGGCGGCACCCGTGCTCAGCGGCCTCGGACTGTTCACAGTGCTGCTGGCCGCGGCGCTGCCCCTCATCGACTTCTTCATCGTGAACGTGGCCCTGCCGACCATCGGCAAGGACCTCTCGGCGAGCGAGGCCGTCCTCGAACTCGTCGTCGCCGGCTACGGAGTCGCGTACGCCGTGCTGCTCGTCCTCGGCGGAAGGCTCGGCGACCTGTTCGGGCGCCGTCGGCTGTTCCTCGGCGGGATGGCCGCGTTCGGCGTGACCTCGCTGGCGTGCGGGCTCGCGCCCACCGCGTGGACGCTGGTCGCGGCGCGGATCGCGCAGGGCGCGGCCTCCGCCGCGATGCTCCCGCAGGTCCTCGCCACCATCCAGTCCACGACCCAGGGCCCGCGCCGCGCCAAGGCGATGGGCCTGTACGGCGCGACCGCCGGCCTCGCCATGGTGGCAGGGCAGATCCTCGGCGGGGTCCTGGTCGCCGCCGACATCGCCGGTACCGGCTGGCGCGCGGTGTTCCTGGTGAACGTGCCGGTGGTCGTCGTCGGCCTGTTCCTGGCCGCCAAGGTCGTACCGGAGACGCGCTCCCAGCACCCTGAGCCGGTCGACGTGCCCGGCACCTTCCTGCTCGGCGCGTCCCTGCTGGCGCTGCTCGTGCCGCTGACCGAGGGCCGGGCGGCGGGCTGGCCGCTGTGGACGTGGCTGTCGCTGGCCGCGTTCCCGAGGATCGCGTCGGCGTTCTACGCGGTGGAGCGCAGGGCGGACCGGCAGGGCCGTACACCGTTGGTGCCGCCGAGTCTGCTGGCGCTGACCTCGTTGCGGCGCGGGCTGGTGATGATCCTGCCGTTCGGGATGGGCTTCAGCGGGTTCATGTTCGTGATCGCGGTGTCGTTGCAGCGCGGCGCGGGTCTCGGCCCGGTCGCGGCGGGCCTCGCGCTGGTCCCGCTGGCGGTGACCTTCTTCCTGGCCTCGCTCGCCGGGCCGCGTCTGGTGACCCGGTACGGCACGCGGATCGTGACGGCCGGTTCGGTCATCCAGGCGGTGGGCCTGGGCCTGATCGTGCTGGCCGTTTGGCGCTCCTGGCCGCACCTCGGGTTCGTCGAACTGCTCCCGGGCGCGGCGGTCGCCGGTGCCGGTCAGGCGCTCCAACTGCCCATCATCTTCCGGATCATCCTGTCCGAGGTTCCGGCGGCCCGTGCCGGTGTCGGCGCCGGCGTCATGGTCACCACCCAGCAGTCCGCGCTGGCGCTGGGCGTGGCCACGCTCGGCACCCTCTTCCTGTCGCTGATCCCGGGCATGGGCATGCGCGATGCCCTGGCGATAACCCTGTTGGTGCAGTTGGCGGGGGTCGTGCTGACCGGGCTGCTCAGCCTGCGGCTGCCGCGCACGATCGGGTGACATACCGGACGACATGCGGACGACATGCCGGACGACACCCGGGATGTCATGTTCACAGCTTGGACAACTCGGCGTGAATTGAGCCCTGTTGATGTTGGTCTTGCTGCACACTCTGTGCCGGAGGCGAGACATCATGCTGGAGATCAACACGAGCAAGGTGAGCCGCTGGGACCAGCACGGACGCGAGCACGTCGTCCGGGTGCTGCGCACCGGCGCGAAGCGCACGATCAGCTGCGACACGTGCGGCTGGAAGAAGAGCGCCCAGTTCCTGCCCTGGCTGAAGGCGGAGGAGCATCTGGCCGAGGAGCACCAGGCGACGGTGGATCCGTCCGCCGGCTGAGCGGGGAGCGATGAGTTCGCGGGGCGAGGAGAGTCGTATCCGATACGACTCCCCGGACCGGAAGGCCGACCGATGAGCTCTCTCCACGACACCCTGCGACGACGCGTCGACGACGGCACCGTGCCGGGGGCGGTGGGCCTGGTGGCCCGCGGCGACGACGTCGAGGTGGCCGCCGTCGGCTCCGTCGACGTCGACGGCACCGCCCCGATGGCCCGCGACTCGATCTTCCGGATCGCCTCGGTCAGCAAGCCGGTCACGGCGGCGGCGGTGCTGGCCCTGGTGGAGGACGGGCGCCTCGCGCTGGACGCGCCGGTGGCGGAGTGGCTGCCGGAACTGGCGAAGCCCACGGTGGTCCGCACCCCGTCCTCGCCGGTCGAGGACGTGGTCCCGGCGGAGCGTCCGATCACGGTCGAGGACCTGCTGAGCTTCCGGGCCGGCTGGGGCTTCCCGGACGACTTCTCCCTGCCGGCCGTCCAGACGCTGCTCGCGTTCCAGCAGGACGGCCGCGCGCCCTACCTCCAGCCCGGCCCCGACGAGTGGCTCGCCGCCCTGTCCCGGATCCCGATGGTGCGCCAGCCGGGTGCCGCGTGGCTGTACAACACCTGCTCGGACCTCCAGGGCGTCCTGGTCGCCCGCGCCTCGGGCTCGTCGTTCCCCGACTTCCTGGCGGAGCGGTTCTTCGGGCCGCTGGGCATGCCGGACACGGCATTCATGGTCCCGGAGTCGAAGCGGGCCCGCTTCACCACCGCCTACACACCGGGCGAGCAGGGCACCCTGGAGCAGGCCGACACCCCGGACGGCGGCTTCAGCCGGCCCCCGGCCTTCCCCTCGGGCGCCGGCGGCCTGGTCTCGACGGCCGACGACCTCCTGGCCTTCGGCCGGATGCTCGCGAACGCCGGCGCGGCGCCGGACGGCACCCCGGTCCTCTCCCCCACCTCCGTGAGCCGCATGACCACCAACCACCTCACCGCCGCCCAGCGCGACGCCGCCACCCTCTTCCTGGAGGGCCAGGGCTGGGGCTACGGCGGCCAGGTCGACGTCGCTCCGGCCGACCCGTGGAACGTCCCCGGCCGCTACGGCTGGGTCGGCGGCACCGGCACCACGGCCCACGTGGTCCCGCCCACGGGCACGGTGACGGTCCTGCTGACCCAGGTGGCGATGACGAGCCCGGTACCGACAGCGCTGATGCGGGAGTTCTGGGGGTGCGCGGCGGGGCGCTGACCCTCTCGACTCGCCGTCGCGGCCGGCACGACCTACCTCCCCGACTGCCACTGCCACTGTCACCGTCAAGGTGAACTGACCGGAACGCAGGGTCAGTTCACCGCAACCGCGCGGCGAAAGGCCCACAGTCAGCCGCGCAGCCCCCGCACCAACAACTCCACCATCTCCCCGAACTCCCCCTCCACGCCCGGCTTCTGCCACTCCCGCGCGTAGGACGGGTCGTGGAAGCGGCCGGTGGCCTGGAACACGGTGCGGGCGGCGACGGCCGGGTCGGCGACCGTGAAGACACCGCTCTCGACGCCCGCTCGGACTATCGCGGTGAGCTGGCCGGTGAGTTCGTCGATGTGGGCGCTGACCACCTCGCCCGCCTCCTCCGCGAGGACCGAGTACGTGGCGAAGAGTTCGGGGTCGCCGCCCGCCTTGCGCCGCTTGGCCGCGAACAGTCCCGCGAGCCAGTCCCGCAGGCGCGTCTCCGGGTCCCGGTCGGTCCCGGCGACGATCCCGGACAGCGTCTCCGCCGTCCGGTCCAGCCACCGCTGGGTCACCGCCTCCCGCAGCGCGGCCTTCGTGCGGAAGTGCCGGTAGACGGTGCCATGGCTGACGCCGAGCGCGCGGGCCACGTCCACCACGGTGGCCTTCGCCGGGCCGTGGCGGCGCAGCACCTCCTCGGTCGCTTCGAGGATGCGCTCGGCGGTCAGGGTCTCGCTCGGTGCCATGACGGAGACCGTACCCGCAGGCCGGATCAGCGCTCGCTGTCGAGGTGCGCCATCTGCGCCGACGGGTAGCGGTCGCCCGACGCCGAGTCCGCCGGTACGGCCGCCTCGATCGCCGCCAGGTCCGCCGCGTCCAGTACGACGTCCAGCGCGCCCAGCGACTCCGCCAGCCGCCCCCGGGTCCGCGCGCCGACCAGCGGCACGATGTCCTCGCCCCGCGACAGCACCCAGGCGATGGCGAGCTGGGCGACGGAGACGCCCTTCTGCTCGGCGATCTTCCGCAACTGCTCGACCAGGCCCAGGTTGTGCTGGAGGTTCTCGCCCTGGAAGCGCGGCGAGTGCGCCCGGAAGTCGGTCGCGCCGAGCTGCCGGTCGGGCGTGAAGTGCCCGGAGATCAGCCCGCGGGACAGCACGCCGTACGCGGTGACGGAGATGCCCAGCTCGCGGGTGACCGGCAGGATCCGGTCCTCGATGCCGCGCGTGATCAGCGCGTACTCCAGCTGCACATCCGCGATCGGCGCGGTCGCGGCGGCCCGGCGGATCGTGTCGGCGCCGACCTCACTGAGCCCGATGTGCCGGACGTAGCCCTGCTCGACCAGTTCGGCGATCGCGCCGACCGTCTCCTCGATCGGCACGCCGGGGTCGACCCGGGCGATCCGGTACACGTCGATGTGATCGACGCCGAGCCGCTGGAGGGAGTACGCGGCGAAGTTCTTCACGGCGGCGGGCCGGCCGTCGTAGCCGCTCCAGCCGCCGTCCGGACCGCGCAGCGCCCCGAACTTCACGCTGGTGAGCGCCTGTTCGCGCCGGGCGGCCGGAGCGGCGCGCAGGGCTTCGCCGATCAGCATCTCGTTGTGACCCATGGCGTAAAAATCGCCGGTGTCGAGGAGCGTCACGCCCGCTTCGAGTGCGGCGTGGATGGTGGCGATGGACTCGGCCCGGTCCGCGTCGCCGTACAACGCGGACATGCCCATGCAGCCGAGGCCGAGGGCGGAAACCTGGGGGCCGGTGGTTCCGAGAGTGCGCGTGGGGATCGTCATGCATGCCAGCTTGGCATGACAGATGACAGATTTCAATATCTGTCATTCCATACTTGTCGGCACGGTCGGCCGGTCCGGGCCTCTTGACGAAAGGTCTGGACCACGCGCACTGTCATGCCTACGACACCTCACCGCACCCCCACCGGGAGGCCCGTATGCTCCGCCGTGCCCTGCGCCTGCTCGCCGCCGCCCTGACGACGGCCTGCCTCACCCAACTCCCCGTCGCCGCGACCGCGTCCGCCGCCGACACCTGCGCCGTGAAGTCCCGCCCCGCCGGCAAGGTCCTCCAGGGCTACTGGGAGAACTGGGACGGCTCCTCCAACGGCGTTCATCCGCCCTTCGGCTGGACCCCGATCACCAACTCCGCGATCGCCACTCACGGCTACAACGTGATCAACGCGGCCTTCCCGGTCATCCGTTCCGACGGAACGGCCCTCTGGGAGGACGGCATGGACGCGGGCGTGAAGGTGGCCACGCCGGCGGAGATGTGCGCCGCGAAGGCCTCCGGCCAGACGATCCTGATGTCGATCGGCGGCGCGGCCGCGGGCATCGACCTCAGTTCGTCCACGGTCGCCGACAAGTTCGTCTCGACGATCGTCCCGATCCTGAAGAAGTACAACTTCGACGGCATAGACATCGACATCGAGACGGGTCTCGTCGGCAGCGGAAACATCGCCCAACTCTCCACGTCCCAGGCCAACTTGATCCGCATCATCGACGGCATCCTCGCCCAGATGCCGGCCGGCTTCGGCCTGACGATGGCCCCCGAGACCGCGTACGTCACCGGCGGCAGCATCACGTACGGCTCGATCTGGGGCGCGTATCTCCCGATCGTGAAGAAGTACGCGGACAACGGCCGCCTGTGGTGGCTCAACATGCAGTACTACAACGGCAGCATGTACGGCTGCTCCGGCGACTCGTACTCGGCGGGCACGGTCGCGGGCTTCACCGCCCAGACCGACTGCCTCAACAAGGGCCTGGTCGTGCAGGGTACGACGATCAAGGTCCCGTACGACAAGCAGGTCCCGGGCCTGCCCGCCCAGTCGGGCGCGGGCGGCGGCTACATGTCACCGTCCCTGGTCTCCCAGGCGTGGAAGCACTACGGCACGAGCCTCAAGGGCCTGATGACCTGGTCGATCAACTGGGACGGTTCGAAGAACTGGACGTTCGGCGACAACGTCAAGTCGTTGCAAGGGCGTTGAGATCCAGGAGATCTAACGCTCGGTGAGGGCGAGCTTGGCCCCCAGCGCCACGAACGACCCCGCGAAGCTCCGCCGCAGCCATGTCATCACCCTCGGCCGAGAGGTGACGTGGCTACGGACGGAGGCGGCGAGAACGCCGTACGCGGCGAAGACGACAAAGGTCGCGAGCATGAAGACCCCGCTGAGCGCCAACATCCTTACGGTGGAGTGGGGTTCGTCGGGGCTCACGAACTGGGGCAGGAACGCGAAGAAGAAGATCGTCAGCTTCGGGTTGAGGATGTTGATCAGCACGCCCCGGACGATCACGCGGCCGGCGGACAGGGGCGCGCTGTCCTGGTCGACGTCGATCACCGCCTTGTCCTTCGCCGTCACCCACGCCATGTGGAGGAGATAGGCGACACCGGCGTACTTGAGGATCTGGAAGGCGGCGGCACTGGCGTTCAGCAGCGCGGCCAGCCCGACGACGGTGGCCAGCACGTGCGGCACGATCCCGAGCGTGCAGGCGAGGGCCGCGAGGACGCTCGCGCCGCGCCCACGGGAGAGACCGGCGGCCAGGGTGTAGATGACACCGGTGCCAGGGGTGGCGACCACGACAAGGGTGGTGAGGAGAAAGGCGAGGCTCATGGCCTCAGCCTGACGGTGTCGCGATCCCCCCGGCAGGTCCAATGGGACGCCCGTATCAAGGACCAATAGCCAACGCCGGACGGGCACAATCAGCCCGTCCGGCGTTCTCGGTTCAAACAGACCTAGGCGCCCATCAGACGCCCGGCCAGGTAGCCCTCGATCTGGTCCAGCGACACGCGTTCCTGCTTCATCGAGTCGCGCTCGCGAACCGTCACCGCGTTGTCCTCAAGGGTGTCGAAGTCGACCGTCACGCAGTACGGCGTACCGATCTCGTCCTGACGGCGGTAACGGCGGCCGATGGCACCGGCGTCGTCGAACTCGATGTTCCAGTTCTGGCGGAGCGCGGCGGCAAGGCCCTTGGCCTTCGGGGACAGCTCGGGGTTCCGGGACAGCGGAAGCACCGCGACCTTCACCGGGGCGAGCCGGTGGTCCAGGCGCAGCACCGTGCGCTTCTCCAACTTGCCCTTGGCGTTGGGCGCTTCGTCCTCGACGTACGCGTCGAGCAGGAACGCCAGCATCGCGCGGCCGACACCGGCGGCGGGCTCGATGACGTACGGCGTCCAGCGCTCCTGGGCCTCCTGGTCGAAGAAGGAGAGGTCCTGGCCGGAGGCCTTGGAGTGGGCGTTCAGGTCGAAGTCCGTGCGGTTGGCGACGCCTTCCAGCTCGCCCCACTCGTTGCCGCCGAACTGGAAGCGGTACTCGATGTCAGCGGTGCGCTTGGAGTAGTGGGAGAGCTTCTCCTTGGGGTGGTCGTACCACCGCATGTTCTCCTCGCGCAGGCCCAGGCCGGTGTACCAGTTCCAGCGCTGCTCCATCCAGTACTCCTGCCACTTCTCGTCCTCGCCCGGCTTGACGAAGAACTCCATCTCCATCTGCTCGAACTCGCGGGTCCGGAAGATGAAGTTGCCGGGCGTGATCTCGTTGCGGAAGGACTTGCCCATCTGCGCGATGCCGAACGGCGGCTTGCGGCGCGAAGTGGTCTGCACCTGGGCGAAGTTGGTGAAGATGCCCTGGGCGGTCTCGGGGCGCAGGTAGGCGACGGAGCCGGTGTCCTGCGTCGGGCCGAGGTGGGTGGAGAGCAGGCCGGAGAACTCCTTGGGCTCGGTGAACTGGCCCTTGTTGCCGCAGTTGGGGCAGTTGATGTCGGCGAGGCCCTTCTCGGGGGCGCGGCCGTGCTTGGCCTCGTACGCCTCCTCCAGGTGGTCCGCGCGGAACCGCTTGTGGCACGCGGTGCACTCGGTCAGCGGGTCCGAGAAAGTGGCGACGTGGCCGGAGGCGACCCACACCTCGGGGGCCAGGATCACGGACGAGTCGATACCGACCACGTCCTCGCGCGACGTCACCATGTAGCGCCACCACTGGCGCTTCAGGTTCTCCTTGAGCTCGACACCCAGCGGCCCGTAGTCCCAGGCGGCGCGCTGGCCGCCGTAGATCTCACTACTGGGGAATACGAAGCCACGGCGCTTGCTCAGGCTGACGATGGTGTCGATCTTGTCGGCGGCCACGGTGCTCTCTTCATGACGGATGGACGGCAGCGAATGTCTCAGGTTACCGGCGCCGCCCTGCCCCGTATCAAATCGGTTCCATAGCCAGGGCTTGTTGACAACGGTTTCCATCTCTGTTGAAAATGACTGTCATGAACGTACGACGACGCCACATATCCGGGATCGCGATAGCCGCGGCCACCGCCCTCGGTCTCGGGACCCTCTCCGCCTGCTCCGACAGCGCGTCCGCGGCCAACACGGACAAGTTCGACGTCGTCGCGGCGTTCTACCCGCTGCAGTACCTCGCCGAGCAGATCGGCGGGGACCACGTCCACGTCACCAGCCTGACGAAACCCGGCCAGGAGCCGCACGACCTGGAGATCAGCGCGCAGCAGACCGCCGCGCTCGGGGAGTCCGACGCGGTGCTCTACCTCAAGAACCTCCAGCCCTCCGTCGACGACGTGGTGAGCCAGTCCGGCGTCAAGACGAAGATCGACGCGGCCTCCCTCACCACCGAGGAGAAGCACGGCAACGAGGTCGGCGGCCACGCCGCCTCCCACGACTCCTCGAAGAACGAGGAGCTGGCCGGCCTCGACCCCCACATCTGGCTCGACCCGGTGCGCTACGCCCAGGTCGCCGAGGGCGTCGGCAAGGCCTTCGAGAAGGCCGACCCGAAGAACGCGGCCGACTACAAGACCAGCACCGCGGCCCTGGTCAAGAAGCTGGACGCGCTCGACACCGAGTTCAAGACGGGCCTCGCGAACACCAGGACCAAGGTGTTCATCACCACGCACGCCGCCTTCGGCTACCTCGCCGAGCGCTACGGCCTCACCGAGGAGGCCATCAACGGTCTCGACCCCGAGTCGGAGCCGAGTGCCGAGCGCGTGAAGGACCTTGAGAAGATGGCGAAGGCCGACGGCGTCACCACGGTGTTCTACGAGACGCTCGTCAGCGACAAGACCGCGAAGACCATCGCCGCGGACGCGAACCTGAAGACCGACGTCCTCGACCCGATCGAGGGCATCACCGAAAAATCCCGCGGCAAGGACTACTTCTCGGTCCAGCAGGCCAACCTCAAGGCCCTGCGGACGGCCCTGGGAAGCAAATGACCAGCACGGAGGACGAGTTGATGAGCGACTTGATGAGCGAGCCCGTCATATCGCTGCGCGGAGTCCGCGCCGAGCTGGGCTCGCGACCCGTCCTGCGCGGCATCGACCTCACCGTGCGCCGCGGTGAGGTGGTCGCGCTGCTCGGCGCCAACGGCTCCGGCAAGTCGACCGCGATCCGCACGATCATCGGCCAAGTCCCGCTCGCCGAGGGCGAGATCGAGCTGTTCGGCACCCCGCGCCGCGCCTTCCGCGACTGGCGGCGCGTGGGCTACGTACCGCAGCGCACGACGGCCGGGGGCGGGGTGCCCGCCACGGTCACCGAGATCGTGGCGTCCGGCCGTCTCTCCCGTGCCCGCTTCGGCCTGCTGCGCAAGGCGGACCACGAGGCCGTACGGCACGCCCTGGAGCTGGTCGGGATGGCGGACCGCGCCAAGGACTCCGTCGACGCGCTCTCCGGCGGCCAGCACCAGCGCGTGCTGATCGCCCGCGCGCTCGCCGCCGAACCCGAACTCCTCATCATGGACGAGCCGATGGCGGGCGTGGACCTGGCCAGCCAGAAGGTGCTGGCGGACACCCTGACCCGCCAAGTCGCCGAAGGCACAACGGTGTTGCTCGTCCTGCACGAACTCGGCCCGCTGGAGCCGCTGATCGACCGCGCGGTCGTCCTGCGCGACGGCTGCGTCCAGCACGACGGCCCGCCCCCGCGCGCGCTGGGCCAGCACGCGCTGCCCGGCCACGACCACGTACACCCGCACTCGGCGGACGCCGAACCGATCCGCACGGGACTGCTGAGCTGATGGACATCCTCGACTACGCCTTCATGCAGCGGGCGCTCATCGCCGCCGTCCTCGTCGGCATCACCGCCCCCGCGATCGGCATCTACCTCGTCCAGCGCCGCCAGCCCCTCATGGGCGACGGCATCGGCCACGTCGCGATGACCGGCGTGGGCCTCGGCTTCCTGCTGAACGCCTCCCCGGTCTGGATGGCCACCGCCGTCTCCGTGCTCGGCTCGGTCCTCATGGAGCTGATCCGCTGGTACGGCAAGACCCGCGGCGACATCGCCCTCGCGATGCTCTTCTACGGGGGTATGGCGGGCGGCGTGATGTTCGTCAACCTCGCGCCGGGCGGCTCGAACGCCAACCTGAGCTCGTACCTCTTCGGCTCCCTCTCGACGGTCTCGCAGTCCGACGTGACGGCGATCGGCATCCTCGCCGCGTTCGTGATCGTGGTCACGCTGGGGCTGCGGCGGCAGCTGTTCGCCGTGAACCACGACGAGGAGTTCGCGCGGGTCACGGGCCTTCCCGTGCGTGCCCTGAACCTGCTGACGGCGGTCACCGCGGCCGTCACGGTCACCGTCGCGATGCGGGTCGTGGGCCTGATCCTGGTCTCCGCGCTGATGGTGGTGCCGGTCGCCGCCGCGCAGCAGCTGACCCGCAGTTTCGGGGCGACGCTGGCGATCGCGGGCGTGATCGGCGTGACCGTGTCGGTCAGCGGCACCGTCACCTCGTACTACCAGGACGTGCCGCCCGGCGCGACGATCGTGCTCCTGACGATCGCCGCGTTCATCGCGCTGACCGCGCTGGCGACCCCGCTGGCGAGGCGCCGGGCCCGGGCCGCGGCGGCCGCGCGCCCCGCCGGGGACCCGGTGGAGTGCGCGATTCCAGCCACCCGGGGGGCCGCCGACGAGGTCGGCGTCTGACCACGCACAGCCCGGGCTGGCACAATGGCTCGGCAAAGTGCAGACGTGAGGAGGCAACGGTGACGACGGCCGGCCCGCCCGTAAAGGGACGCTCCACCCGCCAGCGTGCCGCCGTGTCGGCGGCGCTCAACGAGGTCGACGAGTTCCGCAGCGCCCAGGAACTCCACGACATGCTCAAGCACAAGGGTGACTCGGTGGGCCTGACCACGGTCTACCGCACCCTCCAGAACCTCGCTGACGCGGGCGAGGTCGACGTCCTGCGCACGGACGAGGGCGAATCGGTGTACCGCCGCTGCTCCACGGGCGATCACCATCACCACCTGGTGTGCCGGGTCTGCGGCAAGGCGGTGGAGGTGGAGGGCCCTGCCGTGGAGAAGTGGGCGGAGGCGATCGCGGCGGAGCATGGGTATGTGAACGTGGCGCACACTGTCGAGATCTTCGGCACTTGTGCGGAGTGCTCCGCAGGTTGAGCGGATAAAGCGCGGGCCCGGTGGGGGCTGGTCGCGCAGTTCCCCGCGCCCCTGAGGGGCGCGCTGTCGGGACCGCTTGTTCAGACGCGAGGGAGCTTGGTGTTCAGCAGGGCGCGTAGTTGGTCGACGTCCTTCTGTGTGGGCGCTCCCTGCTTGACGATGACCATCGCGCAGGCTCCGATCCTGTCCGGGCTGCGGAGCACGAAGCAGTGGTCCGTCTCGGCGTAACTGCCGTAATTGGCCCAGGACATGCGCGAGTCCATGTGTGCGCTGACCGTCCGCACGCCCTCCTCGGCGACGGTCACCCGCATCACGCCGTGGTGCTGGTTGGCCCGCAGCAGTTGGCGGGCGGTCATGCCGGGGACCCGGAGCATCAGCAGCGGCCAGACCATGAGCGCCCCGCCGAAGGCGAAGCCGATGCCGTCGCCGCCCGCCAGGCCCGCGGTCAGCAGGAGCACGCCCACCACCATGACGGCCGCGAGGAAGACGGGGTGGTGGACGAACCCGGCCCGGCCGCGCTTGCGGAACAGCAGCCGGACGGCCTCGGTCATGTCCTCCAGCCGGAGTTCGTACTCCAGCACCACGTCGCTCACGCGTTGCTCGACGCTCTGTGCCTGCTCCATCACGGCCCCTCCCCGTTGCTGCGGTGACGAGCCGTGATGGTAACCCCGGAGTCTGACAGGGGTGTTACTCGTTTCCCCGCATCGCCTGCTCCATCGCGAGCAGCTTCTCGTTCGGCACCGCGCCGCCGAACCGGCGGTCCCGCTGGGCGAATTCGACGCACGCGCGCCACAGGTCACGCCGGTCGAAGTCCGGCCAGAGCACGTCCTGGAAGACCATCTCGGCGTAAGCGCTCTGCCAGATCAGGTAGTTGGAGGTGCGCTGCTCGCCGCTGGGGCGCAGGAAGAGGTCGACCTCGGGCATGTCCGGGTAGTACATGTACTTGGCGAGGGTCTTCTCGTCGACCTTGGCCGGGTCGAGCCGGCCCGCCTGTACGTCCTCGGCCAACGCCCTTGCCGCGTCGGCGATTTCGGCCCGCCCACCGTAGTTCATGCAGAAGTACAGCGTGAGCGCGTCGTTGTCCTTGGTCTGCTCCTGCGCGATCTGGAGCTCCTTGGCGACCGACCGCCACAGCTTGGGCATACGGCCCACCCACCGCACCCGGATACCGAGCTCGTCGAGGGTGTCACGGGACTTGCGGATGAAGTCGCGGTTGAAGTTCATGAGGAAGCGCACCTCGTCGGGCGACCGCTTCCAGTTCTCGGTGGAGAAGGCGTACAGCGAGATCGCGCCGACGCCCATCTCGACGCCGCCCTGAAGCACGTCCAACACCCGCTCGGCGCCGACCTTGTGGCCCTCGGTGCGCGGCAGCCCCCGCGCCTTCGCCCACCGTCCGTTCCCGTCCATGACGATCGCCACGTGCTTCGGGATCAGCTCACCGGGCAGCTTCGGTGCGGTGGCCCCCGACGGGTGCGGCTCCGGCGCCTTGTACTCGCGCCGCTGGCGCCCCAGGATCCCGCGTACGGCCATGTGCTTCTCGTCTCCTCTGTCTACGACCTACGACAACTTGCTACGACCTGCTACGACTTCTCCACGTACCGCAGTGAGCGGAGCCCGCGTTCCAGATGCCAGTGCAGATAGGCGGACACCAGCCCGCTGCCCTCCCGCACATGCCGCGCCTCGCACGCGTCCGCCGTCTCCCAGTCTCCCGTAAGCAGCGCACCGAGGAGTTCCAGGGCCTGCGGTGAGGGTACGACGCTTCCGGCCACCCGGCAGTCCGCGCAGACGACCCCGCCCGACGCCACGGAGAAGAACCGGTTCGGCCCCGGCATCCCGCACCTCGCGCAGTCACCGAAGCTCGGCGCATAGCCGTTGACGGCGAGGGAACGCAGCAGGAACGCGTCGAGGATGAGATGCGGAGCATGCTCACCGCCGGCCAGCGTCCGCAGCCCGCCCACCAGCAGCAGATACTGCTGTACGGCGGGCTCGCCCTCGTGATCGGTGAACCGCTCGGCCGTCTCCAGCATGGCCGTGCCGGCGGTGTACCGCGCGTAGTCGGCGACGATCCCGCCACCGTACGGAGCGATGGTCTCACTCTGGGTGCACAACGGCAGCCCGCGGCCGATCAGTTCGCTGCCCCGCGCGAAGAACTGCACGTCCACATGGGAGAAGGGTTCCAGCCGGGCACCGAACTTCGACTTGGTCCGCCGCACCCCGCGCGCCACCGCGCGTACCCGCCCGTGACCCCGGGTGAGCAGCGTGATGATCCGGTCCGCCTCACCCAGCTTCTGGGTGCGCAGCACGATGCCGTCGTCGCGGAACAGACTCATGCCGCCCATTGTCCCCTACGGCTCTGTGGCGCCACGACGCATCGAGGCATCCAGGCATCGGCGCTTCAAGGCACCTCACCCCGGCTGCGGGCGTTCGCGTACGCGGTCGCCGCGCTCAGCCGCTCGGCCGGGGTCGCGTCCCGCACGGCGGCCGGCTCGACGTCCCACTCCCGCCCGCCGCCGTACGGGCGCAGCTGAACATAAGGCCCCTCATGCCCCATGACGATGCCCACTCTCCCGTTACGGGTGTCCACGGCGACCGATCCGACTGGCGGTTTCATCGCTCTCCTCGCACCCGAATCCGGAATTCCATCAAGGTTTCCCTCGCCTCCAAGCAGTGTGCCCACACCTGGCTCCCCTCCCTTTTCGACTTTCACGCTTCCCGTCTCCGGGGCACCCCTGATCCCCCTACACTCGGCAGGAGTCTGTCGACGGCAACTGCGGTGCGGACCAAGGGGGTTGACTGTGTCAGCCAATTCGAACAGGGAATTCGGAAACCGCAGACGGATCTGCTCATCCGGTTTGGCGAGATCCTGAGAACCGTCGGCATCGTCTATACAGATCGTCTATACAGAAGGGTGCTTTCGGCGCCGATTCCGTGAAGGTCGGCGTTGCGGTCAGGCGCGTCCCCGGCCCTCTTCCGACTATGGAACGAGGCTCGAACGGGAACGAGGCTCTAACGGGGGAGGCCACCCATGCCGGTCCGCATCCACTTCACGGACGACGACCTCGCACACATCAGGCTCGCGCAGACACCGGACCCCTTATGGGAAGCGCTGCTGAGCATGCACGTACTCCAGACCAACACCGCGTCGGCTGTCTTCGGCCCCTGGCGGCGGGCGGTGCGGCCCGAACTGCCCGTTCCGGTCCGGGAGTTGCTGCGGCTCGCACCGCCCCACGGATACTCACCGGACTTCCTCACCCCGGCGGGCGGAGCCGGTGGCCTGGAGGCGGGGATAGGCGCGCTGCTCTCCACCCCGCGGGGCCGGCTCCGGCACGATCTGCTCGAACTCTCGCGCGCGGGGCGGAAGTTACCGTCCTGGGCGCCGTCGCTGGCCGAGGGCGACGGGGACGCCGTAGCGCATCTCGCACAGGCGCTCCGCGCCTACATCCGGATCGCGCTCGCCCCCTGGTGGAACGGCATCCGCACCCGCCTGGACGCCGAACGCTCGCTTCACGACCGCTTCCTGACGAAGGGTCACCTGGACGGCCTGCTGGGCAGGCTCCACCCCGGCCTCTCCTGGCAGCCACCGGTGCTCGAAGTCAGCGGCCCGGGCGGAGCGGACCGGGACGTACGACTGGACGGCCGGGGACTGCTCGTCCTGCCGTCGTACTTCTGCTGGCGGTACCCGACACTCCTGAGGGACCCCACGCTCCCGGTGGTCGTGGTCTACCCCATGGCCCACGACACGGCCGTAGGCAGGACGACGCGCCACCGCCCTTCCCTGGGCGCGCTGCTCGGCCAGACCCGCACGGAGGTCCTGGAGTCGCTCGCGGAGCACCACGGCATGACGACCACGGAACTCGCCCACGGCGTGGGCATCGCGCCGGCCACGGCCAGCCACCACGCGGGCGTACTGCGCGAGGCGGGTCTCCTGAGCACGTCACGGGCGGGCCAGGCGGTCCTGCACACGCTCACCCCACTGGGACTGGCCCTACTGGACGGCTAGCGGGTTGATACGAGCCTTGAGCAGGCAGAACTCATTGCCCTCGGGGTCGGCCAGCACATGCCACTGCTCCTCCCCCGTCTGACCGATGTCGGCCCGCCGCGCACCGAGCGCCAGCAGCCGTTCGAGCTCGGCGTCCTGATCACGGTCGGTGGGGTTGACGTCGATGTGCAACCGGGACTTCCCCGGCTCGGGCTCGTCCCGCCGACTGAAGAAGAGGGTCGGATGCGGCCCCCCGAACCCTTCCGACGTCCCGATCTCCACCCACTGCCCTTCCTCGCGTTCGAGCACGACGAAGCCCAGGACCTCGCACCAGAACCGCGCCAGCAGTTCGGGATCACGACACCCGAGCACCAGCTCACCGATACGACTCGCCATGAAAAAACCTGCTCTCAAGGGCTCCCGGCAGTGAAAACAACCTCGCGACCGTACCGGACGATTCGAGCACGGTCGAAGGGTTTTCCCTTCCCCGTACGGCGGTTGCGAACCTGAGGCCATGCTGACCGCACTCCGCAAACGCACCGTCCGACTTTCCGTCCTCGCCCTGGCCCCCCTCGCGCTGCTCCTGACGCCGGGAACGGCCCAGGCCACCACCTGCGACGGCGGCTACCAGTTCCACTGGCACTGGAACGACGACTCGCTCTTCTTCGACACCACGATGGCCAACTCGACCATCACCATCACCCGTTGCTGGGACGGCCAGGGCAACCTGACCAGCGGCACCACGGCCGCGATCTCCAGCACCGACACCACCTGGGGCAGCATCAACCAGGCCAAGCCGGTCGACGGCACCTTCCAGATCACCAACTCCGCCCCGCAGCAGTACCAGGGCTACCTCCCCGAGAAGCTCGGCTACGGCGACAGCCCACCCGCCGGCCAGGTGAAGGTCACCGTCAGCATCAACTCCAACGGCGACATGTCCGTCAACACGGACCCGCCCCCGTACATCGAACAGGGCACCAGCCCCGGCTTCCTGGCGGACGGGGACTACTCCAGCAGCGACTACGGGCAGGTCGTACCACCGCCGCCCGGGGCGTGACTCCCCGCGAACAGCGTGCCGTAGACCCAGGGCACCCCGGCCCACGAATGTCCGCGATGGTCACGGTTGTCGGCGTTGACCGGCGGGGTGGGTGACCGCCCTTCCTCCGTCCGGTTCCGGGGTCGGGGCCGGTTCCGGGGTGCGGTCCGGTTCTGTGGCCTCCCAGAGCACGTTGAACCGGTTGATCCGTTCCTCCACATGCTCGCGGGTCAGCTTCAGTGTCGTCTTGGCCGGCATGACGTGGATGTCCGGCTCGGTCTCGTAGCAGAGTTCGCCGTCGAAGACGATGAAGTCGTTCAACGAGTTCATCTGGGCCGTCGGTTCCAGCTGGGCCCGGACCGCGATACGCGCGTCGATCCCGAACTTGCGGTGCCTCTCGCAGAGTTGACGGAGGCTGCCGGTGACTTCCGCCTGGTCGTCGACGAGGAACACCCGCCGGACCTGCACACGCCGTGTCTTGATGGCCGTCTCCTGGGCGGCGAGATAGCGGCGTGCGGGCTCGCTCGACCAGAAGTCGCGGTCCACGGACGTGCTGGTGGCGAAGAGCGTCCGCTTGACGCACTTGGTGAGGTCGATCAGCCACTCGTGGTTCTCGCCGGGGCAGTCCGCCGTGCCGTTGCCGAGGTTCTCCATCAGGAGCGCGAGACGGCCCAGCTCCTCCTCGGCGAAGGCCTTGACGATGTCCGCGCCCTGCTCGCCGACTTTCGTGTAGCCCAGCACCAGCCGGGTCACCTCGTCGGAGCGCAGCACCGAGCCGTCGACCTTGCTGTACAGCTCCGTCGCGGCGTTGATCTTCGCGAAGCTCTCGTCGACCGCCACGCGCATCTCGGCGTGATGGCTGGACAGGCTGTCCTTCATGTCCCGGATGCGTCGCTTCTGGCTCTCCTGGACGGCCTCCAGCCGCTCGCCGAAGTCCACGAGCAGTTGCACGATCAGCGTCGCGCAGCCGAGGACGATGGACATCGTCCACTGCCACAGGTCGCCGTCGTTCTCGTTGAGGACGTTGGTCACGAAGAAGGCGGCGCCTCCCGCTAAGATCGCGAAGAGCGTCTTGAGGAACAGCTTTGATCTGCGCTGCACCTGGTCCTGCTGCGGTACGGACCGCAGGCCGCCTGCCCCTGGTGTCGTCACTCCGTTCATGTGAACCTCTCCCCCGTCGGATATGCGGTTCGTGCCGCCCCGTCAGCGCGTGCTCAGCGCCTGGTGCAGCAACGGGATTGCCTGTATGGCCAGTTGGTCCCGGATACGCTGGCGAAGGTTCTCCCATTGGCGGCTGAAGCCCGGTTCCCGCTCCAGTACGTCCCACAGGTGTCCCAGCGTGCGGTCCACGTGCGCGCGCGGCATCCACAGATGCAGCAGGTGATCGACGGCCGGGCGCAGCGCCAGGACCGCCGCGGGCCCGTCCGCCGCACCGAGCCGGCTGTTCTCCAGCATGTGCACCACGGTCGTCAAAAGCCAGTCGTGCAACGCCAGGTCTTCGCAGAGCCCCGCGACCGCGGCCGCCTCGATGCCTTCCGGCACCCTCAACTCCACTGTCCGCAGGCCGTCTTCGGCCAGCGTGAAGCGGTCCAGCGACGGCCCTTCACCCTCCGGCGCCTGCCGCGCGGCCCAACGCAGCTGTGTGCGGCGGGACTTGAAGGGAGCCTTGTGGTCGAGGAGCGGGTGGCGCACCAGCTGCGCCAGCAGTCCCTCGGCGATCATCCCCAGGTCCAGTTCGCCGCGCCCGCCACCGCGCAACACGCCCTCCGCGGTGGCCTGTTCGGGCAGCTTCCCGAACGGCTCGACGACCCCGGGGCGGACCAGGTAGTGCCCCCAGGGCCGGCGTACGTCGGGTCCGGCGGCCGGGGCGCTGAAGTAGGCGGTGGACTGGAGGACCCGGCCCTCGGTGAGTGCGGCGCGGGTGACGACCGTACCGACGGCCCTGACCTTGGCGCCGTTCGACGTGGGCAGCCGGCAGTCCACGCCCGTGAGGACCTCGGGCGAGAGGGCGTAGAGATTGGGCCGCTCGGAGACCCGGACGTGTTCGTCGGCGCGCAGCCGCAGGAGTTGGGCGGCGGTGCGGCCGTCCAGTGCCTGGAAAGAGGGCAGCAGACCGGTGCGCACCTCGCCGCAGGCGAGGACCGAGCGCGTCTGCCGGCCGGGGGTCGTCATGTCAATTCCCGTCGGGTGACACCGAGTTGGCTGGCTCCTCGTAGAACACGTAGGTGGCGCGCTGGGCCACCGCCTCCGGTACCGCGACGCCTTCGCCCGCGGACCGTTTGGCGACCTGTTCGAGCGCGACGGAGTCCACGTCTATCTGGTCGAGGATGAGCCGTACGGCGTCCTCGACGGCGACGAACCGGTTCGCCATCAGCGTGCAGGTGCGGTACGCGCTGAACGGGACCCGGGTGTCGCTGAGTTGGAGCAGCGGCGGCAGCCGGTCCCAGTCGCACGGGAAGTCCCCGCCGGTCCACGGCTGCGGGACCAACACCGGTTCGCCCAGGTGCCGTAGCAGACCCAGGCGGGCCAACTGCCATACGGCGGCCAGGAACGGGCAGGACCACAGGCGGCCCTTGTCCGTCTCGGACCACAGCTCGACATCCATGAAGACCGAGTGGTTGCGGGCCGCGGTCTCGTGCGGTGGCTGCCAGGTGACGATCTCCGCCAGCGCGCTGCGCGTCGGGGTGGTGCGCTCGCCGTTCGCGAGCCAGCCCGTCTGGCTGACCGGCGGGCGGGAGCCGTGGCTGCCGGGCGGCGGCGACTCGACGAGGCGGTGCATGACGGACTCGGCCAGCTCGATCCGGTCGGCGACCGCGCAGCCCGACTCGCGGGCGAGGTAGTCGATGACGAGGCCCGCCTTCCCGGCCTCTTCGAGGACCAGCGGGACGAGTTCGGCCGGGGTGGAGAAGCGGGTGAAGTAGTCGTCGATCAGGAAGCACGTGCTGATGCGGGGGCGTTTGCCGCCGGTGCGGCGGGCGGCGGAGGCGCGGGCCGCGTCCACCCAGATCCGGACCTCGGCGAAGTGCTCGCGCAGCCGCTCAGGGCCCGCCTCGAAGTCCTCCATGTAGAGGTGGCCCAGCTCCAGCGAGAGATGGGCCAGCGGCACGGACTGGGTCCGCGGGTCCGCGGTGGTCTCCCGGAAGACGGCCTCCGTCATGCCTCCTCCCAGTACTTGTCGTCGGTCAGCCGCGCGGCGAGGTCGCTCAGCGCCTGCCAGGTCTCCATGGTGGCGATCTGGCTGTCCAACACGTCCTCGTCGGTGATGAGTTGCTCCCGCCACTGCAACACCGGCTCCAGCGGCACCGAGCCGAGGACCTGGCTGTAGCCGATGCCGTGGTGCGAGGCGAGATGCTTCAACTCGGTGTCGCACTGCTCCATCCACGCCGACTGGGTGGGCGTCGCCTGCGACCACAGCGCCGAGTCGGGATCGGGTACGGCGGCCCGTACGAAACGGATCGCGCCGCGCAGCGCGTCCTCGTCGTGGCCGCGGGCGACACCGCCGGCGATGATGCCGCGCTTGCCGTAGACCAGGCTGGCCGCGGCCTCCACGTGCTGCCGGGTCCAGCGGTGGAAGACCAGCCAGCGGGCCAGGACACCGCTCATCGCCCGCTGCGAGGTGGCCGCGAGGACCATGTCGACGGCGTAGCTGCGGCCGGCGCTGAGGTCGACGACGATCAGGTCGAACTCGCCGTTGAGGCGCAGGAGAAGGTCCACGCAGCGGCGCAGGTTGTCGCCGGAGGTGGCGAACTCGCCGCCGCTGAGGTCACCCGGCATCAGGATCAACCGGCCCGCTCCGGGCGGCTGGTTGCGCAGGACGCGGTGTTCGGTGTCCGCCCAGACGTCGATCCGGACCGGTTCGCTGATCTCGCCTATCAGGTACGAGTGCAGTCCGCGGTCCTCGGCGGCCTGGCGGGCGTCGGGCACGTCGAAGACGGCCGAGGCGGTGGGTGAGCCGAAGTCGAAGTCCAGGTAGCAGACGTCGTCTCCCGTCAGGGCGCGCTGGTAGGCGAGGTTGGCGCTGGTGACGGAGCGGCCCGTGCCTCCCTTGTCGGAGGCCGCGAAGATCAGCACGGGTCACACTCCCTGGACCGCGGCGGCTTCGCGGGCCCGGGCGAGTGCGTCGAGCTGGCCCAGTACGTCGAGGGTCAACGAGTAGGCGGTGCCCGGCTGTTCGTCGACGAGCGCGCGGGCGCGGCGCAACTTGACCTCGATTCCCCTGAGTTGCATGCCGCGTTTTCCGTCGGCGTTGGGCGCGGGCGCCATCTGTTCGTTGCCCAGCAGGTGGGTGGACTCGCTGAGCAACGCCCGTGCCAGCTCGGTGAGTTCGAGGCTACGGATCGGGGGCTGCGCGTACATGTTGTGGACCTGGACCATCACCTCGGTGACCCGCTCGGTGATGCTCCAGGACACCGGGCCCTCGGTGAGGGCGGTCTCCGGGTAGATGGCGTGCACGTTGTCCCACAGGCCGACGCCCTCGCCCTCGCCCATCCGGCGCCGCCACACATGGCCGAAGATGTCCTCGGCCAGCCTGAGCAGCCGGTCGTGCGCGGAGAGGTTGCGGGAGAGCGTGCACAACTGGACGGTGCGTTTGAGGAGTTGGGCGGAGAAGTCGCTCATCGTCCAGTCCATCGGCGGGCCGATGGTGCCGCCGCCCTGGAGCGGCAGGGTGACGCCGGGGTTGTGCAGCTGGATCATCGGGTCGTCGCGCGTCATCCGGCTGGTGATACGGCCGCGTTCGGCGAGGCGCTCCATGACGCGGACGGTGCGGGTCAGGTCGTCGTCGGTGGCCCGGCGGCGCATCAGGTCGTGCACGAGGATCGCGGCGACGGAGAGCGAGAAGTACTCGGACTCCAGCCGCTGTCCCGTCGTACGCCAGGGGATGTCCTCCAGGGGCCAGCGGTCGCCGTCGAAGCGGGCGATGCGCGACCAGTACTGCTGCGTGATCTCCCAGCGCAGTCGTAACGCCTCGGCGAGCTTCTGCTGTTCGGCGTTGAGTAGGCCCAGGGTCAGGGTGCGGTCCGAGAACAGGTCCTGGATGCCGTCGAGCGCGACCACCGTGAAGTAGAGGTACGGCACCGGGTTGGCGACGCCGTCGGGCTGCGTCCCGATGGCCTCCTCGGTCTCCACCTCGGGCGCGTCCCGCACCAGGCTCCAGGCCCAGCCGCACTCGAAGAGCTGGCTCTCGTCCTTGAGTGCCTCCTGGACGTCGAGGCCGAGGATGAAGCTCTCGATGATGGCGGCGCGCAGCGGCCGGAACCGCCGCTGGAACTGCTCCAGCACCTGACGCTGCGACAACTGCCCCTGGCCGAGGAGTTCGCAGAGCGTCTGGCCCTGGGAGGAGTCGGTGTCGTAGACGTTGACCGTGAACGACCGCAGCAGACTCACCATGGCGGCGGTGAGCCGGTTGCTGGTCGCGGCCTTCAGCTCTTTGATCGTCTCCTGCATGTCGCCGCGACGGGTCTTGGACTCGTAGACCTTGAGGAAGCCGAGCAGCGCGAGACAGAGGGTGATCGACATCGAGAACGAGTCGGTGACGCCGAGTTGCCGCTGCTCCTCGGTGAGGTCCTGCTCCTTGTCCCGGGACTGGAAGTAGTAACCGCCCGCGAACGTGGGCCTCTTGTCGTCGGTGTGGGTGCGCATGAACTCGACCGCGGCCATGACGAGGTTGGCCGGAATCTCCAGCCGTCCGCCGGCCCGCTTCAGCGTCTGCTGTACGTCGGTCAGCGTGGTGTCGGGGTCGTCCAGCCGGAACGACGGCAGCTCGGTCGCCGGATACAGCAGGCAGAGCAGCCGCTCGGCGTCGGCGACGCTGCTCTCACCGCCCCATTTTCCCCACGCCCACTCCCCTCCGTCGAAGGAGTGGCGGGCGATCGCCTGCCAGATGTCCAGCAGGTGCTGCCGCGGCTTGATCTCCATTCCATTCCCCTCACACAGACCGCACTGCCCTCAGCCGAGGAATATCCCTCTTCTGTTGTGAAGATTCACCGGTCGACCCGGTCAGCGGATCGGAACCGGTGAGTCCGAATTCCCGCGCCAGCCATAGGAGAGGATGATTCCGGAATACCCCTCCCGCAGCCCGGCGTCGCTTTTGAGCCGGTGCACCTTGAACTCGTCCGTGAAGGGTTCGAGACTCTCCCGCACCTCGTTCTCTCCCACGTCGCACGCGGGGAAGAATTGCTCACCCGTATGATAACCCTCGGAGTGTTCCATGAAAGCGGCGGCAAAGGGGGCCCCGGGGGCCAGGGCGCGCATGAAGCGCTCCACACCCAGGGTGAACTCCTGGTAGGAGGAGGTCATCGACTCGGCGACGAAGAACATCGTCCCCACGGACCATCGGCGGCCGATCCGCTTGAGGTCGAAGATGTCGCCCTGTCTGACCTTGACGACCTCGCCGAATCTCTCGCGAGGGTCGGATTTGAGACCGAAGGACTCGTAGTCCTCGTTCCCGCACAGGGCGGTCCAGAACTGGTCCCAGTTCTTCTCGTACGAGCCGACCTGGCTCTTCAGGTACTCCACATTCGCGGGCGAGCGCTCGAAGAGCGTGATCTCCTCGCACCACGGCAACATGGACAGGGCGGGGTAGAGATTGGCACCCGCTCCCACGTCGATGCCGCGAACGGGGCCGACGCCCGGCTTCCGGAAATGATCGGCGAAATGATCCCGAATAATATGCAGGATCTCCGCGTCCTCCGCCTGTAGGTCACGATAGTTATGATCTACATAGGCGATCGAATCGAACGCGCTCCAGGCGGCTTCCGCATTTTTCACCAAGCCACGGTACCAACATCCCGGGCGTGACGTATACCTCTCGTCAATTTCGTAGGGCAATCTACGTCAGGTCACAGCCACCACCGGGGCGCACGGGGGGCGCATGGTCGCGAATGCATTCATGCGACCTGATTCGGCCTTGAACTGCCCGATTGCCCCACCCAAGATGGGTGGAACCCTGCCGAACACACCAGAAAGGCAGGGCGCACACGTCTCGCCCGTACCACCCGTACGAGTCGCACGAGCCGTCAACGCGCAATTGACTCCCTACCCACAGGAGGCAGTATGACGCCCTTTCCGGAGGAACGTTTCCCTTCTGCGGGCCGCCGCGCTGACCAGGCATTCTTGGCCGACCGCACCGACCGGCACCTGACCCTGAGGGGCATCACCGAGGCCGACCTGCCCGAGCTCCTGCGCGTGGACAGGGAGGCATTCCCCGAGGAGCCGTACCCCGCCTTCGTGCTCCGGCAGTTCTGCGACATCCACGGCGACCGCATCCTCGTCCTCGACGACGGTGAGGGCCTTCTCGGCTACATCCTCTTCGTCAACACCTCGGACGGCTACGTGGGTTGGATCATGAGCCTGGCCGTCACGCCCCACCAGCAGGGCCATGGGCTGGGCCGGCGCCTGATGGTCGAGGCCCTGCGCCGGCTGCGCACGGAGGGCGTCCACCAGGTCCGCCTGACCGTGGAACCGACGAACGCCGCCGCGATCGTGCTGTACCGCTCGCTGGGCTTCTCGTCCGAGCAAGGAGTGCTCAGGGACTACTTCGGGCCGGGCGAGCACCGCCTCCTCATGACACTCGCCCTGTGACGGTACTGTCGCGCCAGCGCGTGGAACGCCTCCTTCGGCTCCCAGCGCCAGGGTGAACTCGGGTCGTACGGACGGTCCTTGATGGTCCTGGTGATGGAGTAGCTCGCCATGTCGAGGTCGTGGCGGGGGTCGTGGGCGCGATGCGGGGCGTCCGGAGTGACGAACTCGAAGGCCATCGCGCCGTAGAGGTTCATCGACTCGAAGACCTCCAACAGGCCGACCATGTACGCCGCTTGCGTGTGTTCGCTGCGGACGAGGCGGCCCTTGATCTCCTCGGGGTCCTTGTCGTGGTCGACGACGTTCCAGCCCATGCCGGCGGTCTTCTCGGCGCCCTTGTACGCGCAGGTGCCGAACTCGGTGATCGTGACGGGCTTGCCCCAGCGCTGGTATGCCCTCAACTCCCGGACATAGTCGGCCGGTTGGCGGAAGTAGGAGTAGTAGTCGATGCCCACGATGTCGAAGAGGTTCCAGTCGACCTCGTCGTCCTGGGCGGCGGCGTAGCTGAGGTCGCCGCGGAAGACCGAACGGCCCGTCGCCGCCGCCTTCTTGGTGAACGCGTTCAGCCTGCGCTGCGTCTTCGCCGGGTCGAACGTGCCGTCCAGGATGTTCTGGACGCGGTCCAGGACCGTCGCGCCGGGCACGATCCCGGGTACGAACAGCCAGAACTCGCAGCCCACGCTGAAGTCGACGCTCGCGCCCTGCCGCCGGAGGCGTTCCGCGAACCGCCCTGTCTCCGCGAGGTGTTCGAGGATGTCCCGCTCCGGGACGTCGGCGAGAGTGGGCTGGAGCCAGATGTGCAGCCCGAGTTCGGCGGCCTCGGCGGCCGTCGCGGTGAGGCGGTCGACACCGTCGCCGGTGACGTCGACCGTGTCGGCGTGCAACTCGTCGCGGATCGCGCGGAGGTCGGCGCGCATCCGGCGCGGGCTCCAGGCGGTGGCGGGGGTCTCGCCCTCGCCGACCGTGTAGACGACGCCGTGGTGGCGTAGACCGGGACACCGGGTATGTGTCGCCTGCGGAGGTGTACGCGGCCGCGCCGACGCCTGTCCCGACGGGAGCATCGCGCCCGCCGCTCCGAGGGCCAGCGACCCCGCCAGGAACTGCCCCCGAGTGATCCCCTGTGTGTTCACCATGCGTCCACTGTGCCGAGCGCGGGCCCGTCGCGGTGTCCGCCGATGGTCCACGGCGGCGCAACCAAGGTATGAGCTCTCGCGTCGATCACTGAAGAGATCGTTGCCGGACACCGAACAAAGGAGAGCGTGATCCCAGGCTCCGAACAGTCCCCCACGACCCCTACGACAGGCACCGGCACCCGCCGCACCCTCCTCATCGCCGGTGCCGCCACCGCCGCCACCCTCCTCGCCGGCACCTCCTCCGCACGGGCGTCGGACAGCACGGACAGCATGGACACCACGGCTCGGCTGCGCGCCCTTGAAGAGCAACACAGCGCCCGTGTAGGCGTGTTCGCGCATCACCTGGGTACGAAGAAGACCGTCGCGCACCGTGCCGACGAACTCTTCCCGATGTGCTCGGTGTTCAAGACGCTCGCCGCCGCGGCCGTCCTGCGGGACCTGGACCGGCACGGCGAGGTGCTCTACAAGGTCGTGCACTACACGGAGGCCGATCTGGTCGACGGTTCCGACCAGACCCGGGCGCACCTGGCCGACGGCATGACGGTCGAGCAGCTCGCGGACGTGGCGATCCGCTACAGCGACAACGGTGCCGGCAACCTGCTCCTGCGCGAACTCGGCGGCCCCACCGCCGTCACCCGCTTCGCCCGTTCCCTCGGCGACCGGGTCACCCGGCTCGACCGCTGGGAGACCGAGCTGAACTCGGCCGAGCCGGACCGGATCACCGACACCACCAGCCCGCGCGCGATCGCCGGCCTGTACGGCAGGCTCGTCCTCGGCGACGCCCTGCGCCGCCCCGACCGGGACCGGCTCACCGCCTGGCTGCTCAACAACACGACGAGCGCCACCCGTTTCCGCGCCGGGCTCCCCGCGACCTGGACGATCGCCGACAAGACGGGCAGCGGCGACTACGGCACCGCCAACGACGTCGGCATCGCCTGGACGGAGGCCGGTGACCCGGTCGTCCTCGCGGTCCTGACGACGAAGCCGACCCTGCCGGACGCGCCGTACGACAACGAACTGGTCGCGAAGACCGCCGAGTTGGTGGCGACGGCACTGGGTTAACGCGGGAAGTACTGCCTCGGCGTCACCCCGACCACCCGGTGGAAGGCGGCCGTGAAGGAACTCGCCGAGGCGTAGCCCACCCGTCGTGCCACGGACTCCACCGGCAACCCCTCGTCGAGGAACGGCAACGCGGCCTGCATCCGTAGCCGTTCTCGCCATTGGCCGAACCCGAGACCCGTCTCCGCGACGAAGAGGCGGGCCAACGTCCTCGCGCTGGCGCCGACTTGGCCGCCGTACTCCGCGAGGGTCCGCCCGTCCGCCGGACGGGCCCGCAGTGCCTCGGCCACCGCCCGCGCCCGGGGATCACGCGGCTCGGGCGCGGACACGCTCGTCACCGGTACCGGACGCAGCTCGTCGAGGAGCACCAGCTCGGCGCGTGAACGGGCGCCCGGTGTAAGGTCCGCGCGGTCCAGGTGAGCGACGAGCGCGTGCAGAAGAGGGGTGACCGCGACGACCGTGGGGTTCCGCCGGCCGAGGTGCGGGCAGCTCACCGGGTCGACGTACGCACCCCGCATGACGGCATCGCCCTCGGACTCCGTCGCGTGCGGAACGTGCGCGGGGATCCACAGGGCCAGAGACGGCGGCAGCAGCCATGTCCCGTGCTCGCTGCGGATCCGGAGCAACCCCCGTTCGGAACAGAGGAGTTGGTGGTCGGGATGCCAGTGCGTGGCGAAGGCGGTGCCGCGCGGCATGACGAACTGGCCGACGAGGATGACCGTGTCGGACCGGCGCCCCCGCTCCTGTCCGTTCCGCGACATGACACGGCAGCCTAGCCCGTGGCGGACAGCCACCGGCCCCGCCTAGCGTCGACGTATGCCGATGAACCGAGCTCACCGCAGAATATGCAGCTCAGAGGAGTGGGCGCGGACGACGAAGGACCGCATCCTGCCCTGGGCCCTTGAGCACGTCGAACTCGGCGCGGACGTACTGGAGATCGGCCCCGGCTACGGCGCCAACCTCCGCGTCCTCGTCGAGCGGGTCGACCACCTCACCGCCGCCGAGATCGACGCCGACACCGCACGGCTGCTGCGGTCCCGGTGGGGCGACCGGGCGGACGTCCTTCACGCGGACGGCGCCGAACTGCCGTTGCCCGACGGGTCGTTCGACTCCGTCGTCTGCTTCACGATGCTGCACCATGTGCCCACCGCCGCCCACCAGGACCGCATCTTCGCCGAGGCGTTCCGTGTGCTGCGTCCCGGCGGCACGTTCGCGGGCAGTGACAGCCAACCCGGCTTCCGTTTCCGGGTGTTGCACTTCCGGGACACGATGAACACCCTCGATCCGGCGACGCTCCCGGCCCGGCTGGAGCGGGCCGGCTTCACGGACGTGGCGGTGGACCTGGACCCGGAGAGCCGCCGCCTACGCTTCCGGGCGCGCCACGCCTGACGGTGCCGCGAACCGCCGTACGTACCGCCGCTGCCAGGGCGTCTCCACCGCGTGCCGGTCGTAGTGGGCGCGGACGTAGGCGACCGCCTCCCCCGGCTCAACGCCGTCGAGGACCGCGAGGCAGGCGAGTGCCGTGCCGGTACGGCCCCGGCCGCCGCCGCAGGCGATCTCGACGCGCTCGGTGAGGGACCGGTGCCAGATCTCCGCCAGGACCGCGTGCGCCTCGGCGCGGTCGGCGGGCAGGCGGAAGTCGGGCCAGCGCAACCACCGTGCGGGCCAGGGGACTTGGGGCGGCGGGCTGCCGAGCAGATACACGCCGTACGTCGGTGCCGGGCCGTCGGCCGGGAGCGGCCGGCGCAGGGCGCGGCCTCGGACCAGGCGGCCGGAGGGCAGCCGTAGGACGCCGGTGGTGGTCGGGTTCCAGAGCTCGGCCATGCGGACAGCGTAGAGATGACGGGCCGTCCGCTGCCCCCAGAGGTCAGCCCACTCCCCGTGACTCCTGTGCCGCCCGTGCCTCGATCCCGCGGAAGTGGTCGGCCATCGCGCGCTGTGCGCCCTCGACATCGCGGGCGCGCAGTGCGGTGACGATGTCGCGGTGGCGGCGGACGGTGAGTTCGGGGGCCGGGTCGTCGGTCCAGCCGCGGGCGCCGGCGACCCGGCGGAACACCGTCCAGAAGGCGCCGAGGAGTTGGGGGACGAGTTCGTTGCCGAGCGAAGCGTAGAGCAACTCATGGAATTCCCGGTCGAGTTCGGGGAAGGGGCGGCCGACGCGGCCCGCTTCCTCCATGCGGGTCACCACCGCTTCGAGTCTGTCCAGTTCCGGTTCGGTGACGGTGGCAACGACCCGATGAATCAGGCCTTCCTCCAGCACCTCGCGCACCTGGAGGACCTCGGCCAGCGCGTCCGCGTCGTCCTGGTGGCGGGTGAGGGTGCGGAAGGTGAGGCCGTCGACGAGCGGGGTCAGCGAGGCGCGGCCCACGTAGGTGCCGTAGCCGTGTCTGATCTCGACGATGTCGAGGGCCTGGAGCGCCTTGAGGGCCTCGCGGACGGAGTTTCTGCTGATGCCGAGGTCGTCCATCAGCTCGGCCTCGGTGGGCAGCGGCGCGCCGGGCTGGAGCTTGCGGTCGAGGATCAGCTGGACGATCTCGCGCTGTATCCGACTGTTCCTTGGCTCCCCGGACATGCGCCGCATCGTAGCCGCATCAGACGTCCCACGTCCCACGTCTGGCCTCGACCGGACCTGATGGGGCGTCAATTGCCGCCATTCCCACGCCTTTTCAAACCGCCATTGGTCCGACCTCTGACGGCTACGCCATTCGTGTGCGATGCCTTGACCGCCCCCACGGCCGCTCTTATGGTCGCGCTGACCGCAGGACGTAGGACGTCGTACCTCCTGGAGTAACCATGCGCGAAGACGTGACCCAGAACGTGCCCGCGCTGCACCGCCGGGCGTTCCTGAAGTACTCCGGCGCGCTGGGCGCCGCGGCCGCGATCTCCTCGTCCCTGACCGCCTGTTCGTCGGGGCCGCAGTCGACGAACGACACCGGCGGCGGAGGCACCGGCAAGAACCGGACGCTGACCGCGGTGATCGGCTACGGCAACGACGGCAGCTGGGATCCGACGCAGACGGCGTCGGCGTTCGCCATGGCCGGCAACAACCACATCTACGAGGGGCTGATCGACACCGATCCGATCACCCGCGCCCCCTATCCGGCACTGGCGACCGCCGTGCCGAAGGACACCGGCGGCACCTCGTGGAAGTTCACGCTGCGGGCGGGCGCAAAGTTCCACGACGGGCAGCCGGTCACCGCCGACGACGTCGTCTTCGTCTTCGACCGCATCCTCGACCCGAAGACGGCGACCCTCGCACAGGGCTTCTTCGCGAGCTGGCTGAAGGAGGTGCGGAAGATCGACGCGCAGAACGTCGAGCTGGTCCTCAAGTTCCCCTTCCCGGAAGGGATTTCACGGCTCACCCTCGCGAAGATCATGCCGAAGCACATCTTCTCGAAGCCGGGTGCCTGGGACGACGCGATCAAGGGCAAGGCGGTCGGCTCGGGGCCGTACAAGCAGACCGCGCACCACCCGAAGTCCAACACGACCTTCGCCGCGTTCGCCGACTACAACGGCCCGCGCCCGCCCGCCTTCAAGACGATGAACTGGCTGACGATCGTCGACGCGGCACCGCGCGTCGCCAAGATCTCCGGGTCGAGCGCGGGCGCGCAGATCGCCGACAACATCCCCTACGCCAACATCCAGCGGCTGCGGAGCGGCGGGATGACGGTCGGCGGCGGGGCCGGGATGAACAACCTGTTCCTGATGTTCAACACGCAGCACAAGCCCTTCGACGACGTACGGGTGCGCCAGGCTCTCCACTACGCCATCGACACCGGCAAGATGGTCCAGGTCGCCCTGCGGGGCCACGGGAAGCCCTCCTCGTCGTTCCTCAACGAGGGCAACCCGGCCTACCGGCGCGCGAAGACGGTCTACGACTACGACCCCGACAAGGCGAAGGCGCTGCTGAAGGCGGCCGGGGTCAGCGGGCTGGAGATCAACATCATCTCGGTGAACGTGAGTTGGATCGTCGACTGCCTGCCGACCATCAAGGCGTCCTGGGACGCGATCGGCGTGAAGACGACGCTCTCCCCGCAGGAGACCACGGCCGTCTTCACCAAGATGGACCAGAAGCAGGACTACCAGGTGGTCGCCGCCGCCTCCAACCCCAACCAGTTCGGCCTCGACGCGGACCTGATCATGCACTACAACTACGGCCCGCAGAACCTCTGGATGGGCTACGCCCGTTGGGCCGGGAACTCCGTCGCCAAGCAGCTCTTCAAGGACATGGACCAGGCGACGCGGGAGTCGGACGCGGCGAAGAAGAAGACGATGATCCAGGACTACATCGACATCGTCGCCGAACAGGCCGTGCTCTACCCGGTCGTCCACAACGAGCTGATGACCGCCTGGGACCCGAGGAAGCTGACGGGGATAAGGCCGCAGCCCTACCCCGGCATCAATGTCCTCCAGGCCAAGTGGGTCTAGCAGCACGGGAGTTGGACCATGGTCACCGTCCTCCGGATTCTGGCCCGCCGTATCGTCCTGCTCGTTCCGCTGATGCTCGGCATCGTGCTGTTCGTGTTCCTGGTGATGCGCTTCTCGGACGTCGACCCGGCGTCCGCGTTCTTCCAGGGCGCGAACCCGACACCGCGGCAGCTGCACGACTTCCGCGAGCGGAACGGCCTGCTCGATCCGCTGCCTCTGCGCTACGTCCATTTCGTGGGCGCACTCCTGCACGGCGACATGGGCACCAGCGCCCTGACCCGGGCACCGGTCGTCGAGCAGGTCACCACCGCACTGCCGCTCACCCTCCAACTCACCTTCCTGGGGCTGGTGATCGCGGTGGTGCTGTCGCTGCTCGGCGGGGTGACGGCGGCCATCTACCGTGACCGGCTACCCGACCAGATCATCCGGGTCGCTTCGCTGACCGGGGTCGCGGCGCCCGGCTTCTGGCTGGCGCTGCTGATGATCCAGTACCTGGCCGTGGACCAGGGCTGGTTCCCGACCGGCGGCTACATCAACCCGGCGGACTCCCTCACCGGCTGGCTCAAGACGATGGCCCTCCCGGCGCTGGCCCTCTCGCTCCCGGTGGCGGCCCAACTCACCCGCATCGTACGGACGTCGGTGGTCGAGGAGCTGGACAAGGACTACGTCCGGACGGCGGTCGGCAGCGGTCTGCCACCGCGGGTGGTGGTCGGCCGGAACGTGCTCCGCAACGCGCTCATGAACCCACTCACCGTGCTGGGTCTGCGCGTCGGATACCTGCTCGGCGGTGCGGTCGTCATCGAGACCATCTTCTCCCTCCCCGGGATGGGCAAGCTGATGATCGACGCCGTGCAGAACGGCGACCCGGCCGTCGTCCAGGGCGTGGTGCTCACGACGGCGACCGGGTTCGTCGTCGTGAACCTCGTCATCGACATCCTCTATCTGCTGGTCAACCCCCGTCTGAGGGACGCCTCCTGATGTTCACTCAGTTCCCCCGGTTCTCCCGCGAGGGCCTCGCCGAGACCCTGTCCCGGCCCGGTATCCGGCTGCGCGGCCTGCGCCGGCTGCCGCCGCTGTCGAAGGTCGCGGTGTGCTTCCTGGCGGTCGTCGTCCTCGTCGCGCTGTTCGCCCCGCTCCTCGCGCCGGACGACCCGCTCGACCAGCAGCTCCCCGTCGACGGCACCGGACACCCGTCCGCCGAGCACTGGATGGGCCAGGACAGCCTCGGCCGGGACATCCTCAGCAGGCTGATGTACGGCGCCCGTTGGTCCCTCGCGATCGGGCTCGGGGCGACCGCGCTGGCCCTGGTCGCCGGTGCGCTGATCGGCGCGGTCGCCGCGACCTCCCGCAAGGGCGTCGACGAGACGCTGATGCGCTGCCTGGACGTGGTGATGGCGTTCCCCGGCATCGCGCTCGCGGCGGTCCTGGTCGCGGTGTTCGGCGGCGGGATCACCGTACTGATCTGCGCGATCGCGTTCCTGTTCACCCCGCCGGTCGCAAGGGTCGTACGGGCCAACGTACTTGACCAGTACGGCGAGGACTACGTCACCGCGGAACGGGTGATCGGCGCCCGCACCCCGCACATCGTCGCGCGGCACGTAGCCGTCAACTGCGCCGCTCCGATCCTGGTGTTCTGCACGGTGCAGGTCGCCGAGGCGATCGTCTTCGAGGCTTCGCTGTCGTTCATCGGCGCGGGCGTCCGGCCCCCGGACCCGTCGTGGGGCAGTGTCATCGCGGACGGCAAGAACATGGTGCTGACCGGGGGTTGGTGGGCGACGGTCTTCCCCGGTCTGCTGATGCTGATCACGGTCCTCTCGCTGAACATACTGTCCGAGGGAGTCTCGGACGCGTGGGCGGCCCCGGCCGCGCGCGAGGTGGACGTACGGCCCGACGAGGACCCGCTCGACGCGCCCGAGCCGGGCAGCGGCGATGTGCTCCCGCTCCCCGGCCTGACGGAGGCGGCGCTACGACTCCGGTCCCGGGCGCGGCCGTTGCCCGACCCGGACGGCCAACCGGTCCTGGCGGTCGAGAACCTGGCGATCGGCTTCGAGGGCCGGCACCGCGGCGTGGACATCGTCGACGGCATCAGCTTCGAGGTGCGGCCGGGTGAAGTCCTGGGCCTGGTGGGCGAGTCGGGCTGCGGGAAGTCGCTGACGGCGCTGGCGGTGATGGGCCTGGAACCGAAGGGCGCGCGGGTGCGCGGCCATGTCCGTTTCAACCAGCGGCAGTTGGTGGGCGAGCCGATGCGCGTCCGCCGCAAACTGCTGGGCCACGAGATGGCGATGGTCTACCAGGACGCGTTGTCGTCCCTGAACCCCGCGATGACGATCCGCGCCCAGCTCAAGCAGGTGATACGGCGCGGAGGGCGCCGCGGGGCGGGCGAGTTGCTGACGATGGTCGGCCTCGACCCCGAACGCACCCTGCGCAGCTACCCGCACGAACTCTCCGGCGGCCAGCGCCAACGCGTGCTGATCGCCATGGCGTTGTCCCGCGACCCGAAACTGATCGTCGCCGACGAACCGACCACCGCCCTGGATGTCACCGTGCAGGCGCAGGTCATAGAGCTACTGCTGCGCCTGCGTGAGGAGTTGGGGTTCGCGCTGATCCTCGTCTCGCACGACCTCGCGCTCATCGCCGACGTCACCGACCGGGTGGTGGTGATGTACGGCGGACAGATCGTGGAGACGGGCGTGACCGCCGACCTGGTCGAGTCACCGGCCCACCACTACACGCGCGGTCTGCTCGGCAGCGTGCTGTCCCTGGAGTCGGCGGCCGAGCGGATGACCCAGATCAAGGGCGTCGTCCCCTCCCCCGCCGACTTCCCGGCCGGCTGCCGCTTCGCGGACCGCTGCCCGCTGGCGAGCGACCTCTGCCGTACGACGGCCCCCGACCTGGTCGGCCCGCGCACGCACACGGCGGCCTGCCACCACCCGGCGATCGACCTGGTGACGACGGAGAGCGGGGCGGTGTCATGAGCGGCGCGGAGGTCGAACCGGAGACGGCCCGCAGTCAACTGGGCAGCCCACTGGTCGAGTTGGCCGGTGCCCATGTCGTGCACAAGGCGCGCAGCGGTGGTCTGTTCAGCCGCGACCGGGTCTACGCCCTGACCGGCGCCGACCTCACCATCGCGTCCGGCGAGACGGTCGGCGTGGTCGGCGAGTCCGGCTGCGGCAAGTCGACGCTGGCGAAGGTGCTGGTGGGCGTACAGCGGCCGACGTCCGGCACGGTGTCGTTCCGGGGCCGCGACCTGTGGTCGATGCCGGACGGCGAACGCCGGGCCGCGGTGGGCACCGGCATCGGCATGATCTTCCAGGACCCGTCGACCGCGCTGAACCGCCGGCTGACGATCCGGCAGATACTGCGGGATCCGCTGGACGTGCACGGTCGTGGGACGAAGGCCGAACGGGAGGACCGGGTACGGGAGTTGATGTCGCTGGTCGGCCTCCCCCGCGCACTGGCCGACGGTCTGCCCGGCCAGCTCTCGGGTGGCCAGCGCCAACGCGTGGCGATCGCGCGGGCGTTGGCGCTGAACCCCGACCTGGTGGTGGCCGACGAGCCGACGAGCGCGCTGGACGTGTCGGTCCGGGCCCAGATCCTCAACCTCCTCCTCGACCTGAAGGAACGGCTGGGCCTGGCGCTGGTGTTCGTGTCGCACGACATCCAGACGGTACGGCGGATGAGCGACCGCGTGATCACCATGTACCTGGGCCGGATCGTCGAGGAGACCCCGGCCGACCGGGTCACCGACCGGGCGCGGCACCCGTACACCCGGGCGCTGTTCTCGGCGACCCCCGGTCTCCTCCACCCCATCGACCCGATCCCGCTGGTCGGCCCGGTGCCGTCGGCCACGCGTCCGCCGAGCGGGTGCCCGTTCCGCACCCGCTGCTGGAAGGCGGACGACGTGTGCGCTTCCGCCATGCCGGACTTTTCGCCCGCGTCGACACCGGGACATTTCTACCGTTGCCACCATCCTGTAGAGGAGGACCTGTCCACCCGCGACCTCGTTCGCCAAAGCCGCCCCATGGAGCCTTCATGACCCTCCCCGCCCCGCTCACCGGTGTCGTACCGCCCGTCTGCACGCCCCTGACACCGGAACGCGAGGTGGACGTCCGTTCACTGCTCAGGCTCGTCGATCATCTGGTCGGGGCGGGGGTGCACGGGCTGTTTCTGCTCGGGTCGACGTCGGAGGCGGCGTATCTCACGGACCGGCAGCGGAGGTACGTGGTGGAGGCGGTGGTCGCTCATGTCGGGGGTCAACTCCCCGTACTGGCAGGGGCGATCGACATGACGACGCCTCGGGTGCTGGACCATGTGGCCGCCGTGACGGACGCGGGTGCGGACGCGGTCGTCGTGACCGCGCCCTTCTACACGCGCACCCATCCCGCCGAGATCGCCCGCCACTATCGTCTGGTCGCCGCCGCGTCGTCGGTCCCGGTCGTCGCCTACGACCTCCCGGCCTCCGTCCACACGAAACTCCCCTCCGACCTCGTCCTCGAACTCGCCGCCGAGGGGGTGCTGGCCGGGCTCAAGGACTCCAGCGGCGACCTCGGCGGCTTCCGTACGGTCGTCACCGGCGCGCGTGTCCATCCGGACATCACCGGGTTCAGCGTCCTCACCGGGTCCGAACTGTTCGTCGACTCGGCGTTGGCGCTGGGCGCGGACGGGGCGGTGCCGGGTCTCGCCAACGTCGATCCTCACGGGTATGTCCGGCTGGACGCGTTGTGCCGGGCCGGGGACTGGTCGCGTGCGCGGGCCGAACAGGAGCGGCTGTGTGTGTTGTTCGGGCTGGTGGGTGTCGGTGACCCGGCGCGGATGGGGGGCAGTTCGTCGGCCCTCGGGGCGTTCAAGGCGGCACTGCAACTGCGGGGCGTGATCGAGTGCGCGGCGACTGCGGAGCCGCAGGTGGGGTTGTCTGCCGGCGAGGTGGAGCGGGTGGGGAAGTTCTTGGC
>NZ_JBXVPZ010000033.1:0-40203 GCF_057961495.1 Streptomyces sp. P5F9
GGCGTGCACCGGGGCGTCGGGGGCGAGGCCCGTGAGGGGTGCGGCGCCGAGGAGGACCGGGGTGCCGAGTGCGGCGGCGTAGTAGGTGACCGAGCCGTGGTCGCCGATGACGGCGTCGGCGGCGAGCAGCGCCTGGCGCCAGCCGTGCAGGGGGTCGACGAGGGTGAGGCCGGCGCGGCGGGCGCGGTCGAGCCAGGCGCGGATCTGGCCGGGGCCGTGGCCGTGCCAGATGTTGGGGTGCAGGACGGCGGCGAGACGGTACTCGTCGACGGGGAGTTCGGAGGTCAGTCGGGGGAGCAGGGAGGGCAGTATGTCGTCGCCGAACAGGGATTCCGGGTTCCAGGTGGAGTTGAGCACCACCAGTCGCTGTGCCCGTCCGACACCGAGAGCCCGCCGGTAGCGCTCCCGGTACGGGCGGGCCGCGAGCATGCGGTCCCAGCAGGGATCACCGGCCAGTACACCTGTGGGCGCGGCCTCGGGGCAGACGGCACGCAACCGCTCCAACTGCTCGGGATGCGACAGCGCCAACGCGTCCGCGACGGGCCGCCCGCTTTCGTCGAGCAACCACTCCGGCGACAACCCGAAAACCGGAGCCGTCGCTTCCGCCGCCTCGCTGCCGGGTGTTGGGTGTTGGGTGTTGGGTGTTGGGTGTCCCCAGCCTCTTAGTGTATCCGACACCGTGTGACAACACGGCCAATACGCCTGAAAATGCCCCGAGTTGACCACCGAAGCTCGCCGACACCGCCAAATCGACCGGAGTCTGAACGGCCTGATCCCAGGGCACCACCGGCACCCCCGTTTCCGCCAGCAACTCCGCTACCCCCGCCCGAAACGCGGACGACCCCGTGCACGTCACCAGCAACTGGACCCGGAAGTCGTCGTGGAACAACGGGAGTACATCGAGCAGCCGGGTCGCGGAGGTCACGTTGTGGACGACGAACAGCACCTTGCGGCTGTGCCCCCGCGTCGCCCACCGCCCGGCGTCGTCGCCGACCGGCACCCGTATCCACTCCTCGGCCCCCGCCACGCCCCTCGACCACCTTTCGCACGTGTGATCGGGCAACGATAGTCAGCCCCGGGCCCGCGTGCACCGGCCGCCCCTGAAATCGGCCGGGGCACGCGGAGACCCTCCCTCGGCGGTAGCGGCGTTGTTCTTTTCTGCTCGTTCCGGCCGATGTTCTTGCGCGAAACGTCATCTGTCAACGGGGTGTCCGTGTGCGGGGAGAGGTCGCACCTGTCCGGACGGCCCCGCAACCGAAACCCCCGGGCAAGGGAGCCCGGGGGTGCGGTGGTCGGGGAGCGACGGTCAGGCCGTCACCGTCTCCGGCTGTGACGCCTCCCGGGGGGAGCGGGTGCCGAGCAGCTCCGTCGGGACCGCGTGGGTCTCGCGGGCCGTCAGTGCGGCGATCACCGGCGGGACGCACAGCGCCGCCGTGAACAGTGCCACCGAGGACCAGTCCGTGCCGTCCGGACCCGCGATCTGCGCGGCGAACGTGACCGCGAACCCGGCCACGGCGAAGCCGATCTGGGTGCCGATGGCCATGCCCGACAGCCGGACCCGGGTCGAGAACATCTCGCCGTAGAAGGAGGGCCACACGCCGTTCGCGGCGCTGTAGACGACGCCGAAGGTGACGATGCCGAGGATCAGGGTGAGCGCGTAGGAGCCGGTCGAGATCGCCCAGAGGTAGAGGAACATCGTGATCGCGCTGCCGATCGCGCCGATCAGGTAGACGGGACGTCGGCCGATGCGGTCGGAGAGCGTCGCCCACAGGGGGATCGCGGCGAGCGCGACGAGGTTGGCGAGCGCGCCCACCCACAGCATCGACGAGCGGGACATGCCGACCGAGTCGCTGGTCGCGTAGGCCAGCGCCCACACCGTGAAGATCGTCGAGACGGAGGCGATCAGCGCACCCGCGATGACCCGCAGGACATCCGCCCAGTGCTCGCGCAGCAGCACCACGAGCGGCAGTTTCACGACACCCTCGGTCGCCGCCTGCTCGGCGAAGGCCGGGGTCTCCTGGAGGTTGCGGCGGATGAAGTAGCCGGCCACCGCGACCAGCACGCTCGCCCAGAATGGAACGCGCCAACCCCACGACAGCAGCTGCCTGTCCGGGAGTTGGGCGACGGCGAGGAACACGAGCGTCGCGATGAGCTGGCCGCCCTGGGTGCCGCCCAGCGTGAAACTGGTGAAGAAGCCGCGCCGGTTCGCCGGCGCGTGCTCCAGCGTCATGGAACTGGCGCTGGCCTGCTCGCCCGCCGCCGAGATGCCCTGGAGGACCCGGCACAGCACGAGCAGCACCGGGGCGAGCGTGCCGACCTGGCCCCGCGTGGGCAGGCAGCCGATGAGGAACGTCGACAGGCCCATCAGCAGCAGCGTGAAGATCATGATCTTCTTGCGGCCGACCCGGTCGCCGAAGTGCCCGAGGAACAGCGCGCCGACCGGCCGGGCCGCGTAGGCGACACCGAAGGTCGCGAGGGAGAGCAGGGTCGCCGTCGCCGGGTCCGAGTCGTCGAAGAAGACCTTGGGGAAGATCAGCGCGGCGGCACTGCCGTAGATGAAGAAGTCGTAGTACTCCAGGGCGCTGCCGATCCAGGCGGCAGTGGCGGCCTTTTTCGGTTGCCCGACGGCTTTGGCGGGGACGGACACGGCTTGCTCCTTCGGGGGGACTCCACCGTAGGCGGAGTGAGCGGCGGGGGAGATGTGCCGGATCCCTGGGGTGACGGGACGGCCGTGCCGGGCGCTGCCCGGCTAATTAACCCACTGGATAGTTAGTAGCGGTTGGCTACGGATGTTGCGCTCACGTTTCCCGGGTGTCAAGGGGTCGTACCGAAGGATCGCGCGGCTCAGTCCGCGGCCCGCTCCGCCGTCAGATAGGCGATCACCATGTCGCCCAGCATGGTCCGGTAGTGCTCGCGCCGGGCCGGTGCCACCAGGTCGCGGCCGAACAGGGCGCCGAAGGTGTGCCGGTTGGCGACCCGGAAGAAGCAGAAGGAACTGATCATCGCGTGCAGGTCGACGGCGTCCACGTCGGCCGTGAACACGCCGGACCTCTGCCCCGCCTCCAGGATGCGGCGGATCACGTCGAGGGCGGGCGAACCGATCTTCCCGAGCTTCTCGGAGGCGGCGATGTGCTCGGCGCCGTGGATGTTCTCGATGGACACCAGCCGGATGAAGTCGGGGTGCTGCTCGTGGTGGTCGAAGGTCAGCTCGGCGAGCCGGCGGATGGCCGCGACCGGGTCCAGGTGCTCGACGTCCAGGCCGCGTTCGGCCTCGCGGATCACGCCGTAGGACCGTTCCAGGACGGCCGTGAAGAGCTGTTCCTTGCCGCCGAAGTAGTAGTAGATCATCCGCTTGGTGGTGCGGGTGCGGGCCGCGATCTCGTCGACGCGGGCGCCGTCGTAGCCGGCGCGCGCGAACTCGTGGGTGGCCACGTCGAGGATCTCGGCCTTGGTGCGGGCCGCGTCACGGATGCGCCCGTTCGGTCGTGCCGGTTCTTCGACGCTGGTCATCGGGTTCCTTGGCTTCCTTCGGGCGTGCGCGCGGTGTGCGGCCGATTGTAGAAGGAGGGACCGGCGGTGAGCGGCCGGGTTCTCGGTCGGGGCCTTCCGGTGGGTCCGCGATCCTGGTATAGCTAACGTACTAGTTCGTACATTAGTGAGCCGCTCAGGAGGGCCATCGTGGCCGACGTCTTCAAGGACCCGTCTCTCGTCGACTCGTATCTCGTCGGGCTGATCGGTTCCGGCATCGGTCCGTCCCTCAGTCCGGCCCTGCACGAACGCGAGGCCGACCGGCAGGGGCTGCGCTATCTGTACCGGCTCATCGACATCGACGTGCTCGGTGTCGGCCCGGAGGCGGTGGGCGATCTGCTGCGCGCCGCCCGTGACCTGGGCTTCGACGGGCTCAACATCACCCATCCCTGCAAGCAGCTCGTCATCGAGCACCTCGACGGGCTCGCCCCGCAGGCCGAGGCGCTGGGCGCGGTCAACACCGTCGTGTTCGAGGCGGGCGGCCGCGCGATCGGCCACAACACGGACGTCACCGGCTTCGCCGCCTCCTTCGCCCGCGGACTGCCCGACGCGCCCATGGAACGCGTCGTCCAGCTCGGCGCGGGCGGCGCGGGCGCGGCCGTCGCACACGCCACGCTCACCCTCGGCGCCGAGCGCGTCACCGTCGTCGACGCGCTGCCGGAACGATCGACCGCCCTCGCCGACTCCCTGAACCGCCACTTCGGCCCGGGCCGTGCGGCCGGCGCCACTCCGGACCGGCTGCCCGACCTGCTCTCCGCCGCCGACGGCATCGTCCACGCCACGCCCACCGGGATGGCCGCCCACCCCGGACTGCCCTTTCCCCCACGCCTGTTGCACTCCGGGCTGTGGGTCGCCGAAGTGGTCTACCGTCCGCTGGAGACCCAACTGCTGAGCACCGCCCGCGCGTTGGGCTGCGCCACCCTGGACGGCGGCGGCATGGCGGTCTTCCAGGCGGCGGACGCGTTCCGCCTGTTCACCGGCCGGGAACCCGACAGCGCCCGCATGCTCGCGGACATCGCCGAGTTGGCCGGCGCCGTGCCCGCACCGAAATAGCCGTGCCCGCAGCGAACTTGAGAGGTACCCCGATGCGCACGTCCATCGCCACCGTCTCCCTCAGCGGCTCCCTCACCGAGAAACTCACCGCCGCCTCCCGGGCCGGCTTCGACGGCGTCGAGATCTTCGAGAACGACCTGCTCGCCAGCCCGCTCACGCCCGAGGAGATCCGCGCCCGGTGCGCCGACCTCGGCCTGACCATCGACCTCTACCAGCCGATGCGGGACATCGAGGCCGTGCCCGAGGCCGAGTTCGCCCGCAACCTGCGCCGCGCCCGCCACAAGTTCGAGCTGATGAGCAGGCTCGGCACCGACACCGTCCTCGTCTGCTCCAGCGTCTCCCCGCTCGCCGAGGACGACGACGCGCTCGCCGCCGCCCAGCTCAGCCAACTGGCCGACCTGGCCCAGGAGTTCGGCGTCCGCGTCGCCTACGAGGCGCTCGCCTGGGGGCGGCACGTCAGCACGTACGACCACGCCTGGCGCATCGTCGAGGCGGCCGGGCACCCGGCACTCGGCACCTGCCTCGACAGCTTCCACATCCTGTCGCGCGGCTCGGACCCCAAGGGCATCGAGGACATCCCCGGCGAGAAGATCTTCTTCCTCCAGCTCGCCGACGCCCCGCTGCTCGCGATGGACGTCCTGCAGTGGAGCCGCCACTACCGCTGCTTCCCGGGCCAGGGCGGCTTCGACGTCGCCGGACTCGTACGGCACGTCCTGACCGCCGGTTACGACGGCCCGCTCTCGCTGGAGATCTTCAACGACGTGTTCCGGCAAGCGGAAGCGGGCCCGACAGCGGTCGACGCCCAACGCTCGCTGCTGGTCCTCCAGGAGACGGTCGGCGTACTGGAGCCCCCAACTCCCGTTGTCCCCACGGGCATCGCCTTCGCCGAACTCGTCACCCCGGACGCGGAACCCGTCTCGGCCCTCCTCAGCGCCCTCGGCTTCGCCCGCACGGCCCGCCACCACGGCAAACCGGTGGACCTGTGGCAGCAGGGCGAGGCCCGCATCCTGGTCAACACCGGCCCCGCCCTCCGACGGGACGGCACCGCCCTCGCGGCGATCGGCCTGGAGTCCCCCGACCCGCAGGGCGCCGCCCGCCGCGCCGAGGCCCTCCTCGCGCCGGTCCTGCCCCGCCGCCGCGCACCCGGTGACGCCCAACTCGACGCCGTGGCCGCGCCGGACGGCACGGAACTCTTCTTCTGCGCCCAAGGCACCCCCGAACTCCCCGGCTGGCGTGCCGACTTCACCGACACCACCGGTCAACTGCCTGCGGGGACAGGCGTCCAGCGCATCGACCACCTCGCCCTCACCCAGCCCTGGCACCACTTCGACGAGGCAACTCTCTTCCACCGCAGCGTCCTTGGGCTCCACGCCCAGGAGCGCGTCGACGTCGCCGACCCCTACGGCCTGCTGCGCAGCCGCGCCGTCACCACCCCCGACGGCAGCGTCCGTATCGCCCTGAGCGTCGGCGCGGCCCCCAGCGAGGACGGCTCCCACGCCCAGCACATCGCCCTCGCAACGGAGGACGTGGTCACCGCGGCCCGCCGCTTCCGCGAGTCCGGCGGCCAACTGCTGCGCATGCCCGCGAACTACTACGACGACCTCGCGGCCCGATTCACCTTCCCCGAGGGCGAGTTGGAGACGTACCAGGACCTCGGCATCCTCTACGACCGGGACGCGGGCGGCGAGTTCAGGCACTGCTACACCCGGACGGTCGGGCGCGTCTTCTTCGAACTGGTCCAGCGCGAGCCGGGTTACCGGGGCTACGGCGCCCAGAACGCGCCGGTGCGCCTGGCCGCCCAACACACGGCGAAGCGGCTCACTGGCGGCTGACGGTCCGGGTCACGCCGGTGACGACCGTGGTGGCCAGGATCCAGCCGGTGATGATCAGGCCGTAGGCGAGGTACTGGTACCAGCCGTCCGGCGCGAACGCCTCCTCCTGGCCGAAGGAGATCACCGGGAGCAGCAGGTCGAGCGTGTAGAACACCGGGTTGAAGTGCGGGGCCTCGGACGCCTTGAGGGCGTGGGGGTGGTGCAGGCCGTAGGCGAGGGAGCCGATCGCCAGCAGAGACAGCAGCCAGGCGCAGGCGCGCAGCGGGCGGAAGCCGTAGCCGACGGTGGCGTCCTGGGCGTAGCCCCAGATCCGGTAGTACCAGCGGAGGGTGCCGCGCAGGCGGCGCTGCTTGGCCAGTTGGACGGTGCGAGCGGCGTAGTCGTCGCCGACGCGGCGATACGCGGCGGCCAACTCCTCGTAGGCGTGCGGGACATAGCCGTCGCCGTCGCGCTCCAGCATGGTCAGCCGGCGGTCGGCGGGCTCGTGCGGGACGAGCGAGGTGTAGGCGAAGCTGGTGAGGAAGACCTGGTCCGGCAGCACCGCCGGCTCCAGCCACAGGACGTCGATCTGCGCACTGCGCAGCACGAGTCGCCCCTGCATGGGCGGGCTCTCGCGCAGCCAGAGTTCCCCCATGGTGGAACTGCTCGCCAGCAGTGCGGGGTTGCCGGGATTCGACAGGGTGGTGTGCGACAGGTCCAGCCGACCCGCGATCCGGGCGCCGCGCAGGCCCACCCAGCCCTCCACTTGGGCCTCCCGGACGAGGACGTTGCCCTCCACGGTGAGGATCTCGGCGTCGATTGCTGAGCCCCCGGGATTGGAGAGGTGCGCCGTGTTGAGGTTGACCGACCCGGCGACGCTCGCGCCGCTGAGCCGTATCTGCCCCTGGGTGCGCAGGCCGACGGCCCGGAGATCGTCGCCGACGGCCGCCTGGTTGAGCTGGAGCACCGGCTCCTCGGCGTCCGGAGCGATGATCTCCGCGCCCTCCATGAACAGGCTTCCGGAGATCTTCGCCCCGGCGAGCCGCACCACTCCGCGGAACCGGGACCGGGTCATCCGCAGCACGCCGTCCACGCGCATCGCATGGGCGGTGAGGCCCGGCAACACCGAGTCGCCGAAGTTGAGTTCGCGCAGTCGGCAGGCGTAGAAGCGGGGCACGTCGTCGAAGTGGCAGTACCGCAGCCGGACCGGGTGGTCGATCGTCGCGTACTGCAGATCAAGCCTCCCGCTGATCCGGGCGCCCTCCAGGCTCAGCGACGCTATCTCGCCCGCTTCCTGCGGCCCGTTGAGCAGCAGCGCCCGCAACACCTCGGCGCGCACGGTCCGTTCGGGCCCCCAGTCGCCGCCGAGGGTGACGTCCTCGTCCTCCGCCGTACGGAAGTCCACGGACTCGCCCAACGGGAAGGCCCGCCACACCTGTTCCTCGGCCGGTGTCAGATCGTTGATCTCCATCAAGCGGGACTCTAGCCGCGTGGAGGCCCTGGGCACAGGGGACGGCAACGGCCCCGACCGCACGTCAACGTACGGTCCGGGCCGGTGAGTTGTGCCGTTACGGTCGGGTGTTCCACTCCGCGATCACCGGGCGGTCGTGCTCGGTGGACAGGCGGCTGACCGTGCCGGTCGCCAGTTGGAACAGGCGGCCGTCCGCCGCCGTCAGGCCCAGACGGCGGGCCGTGAGCACGCGCAGGAAGTGGGCGTGGGCCACGAGGATCACGTCACCGTCCACGAGCGCGGTGTCCACCCGCTTCAGGACCCGGTCGGCCCGGGCACTGATCTCGTCCGGGGACTCGCCCGGGTGTCCGGCCGGGCCCGGCGGCACCCCGTCGGTCCACAAGTACCAGTCGGGGCGGGTGCGGTGGATGTCGACGGTGGTGACGCCCTCGTAGGCGCCGTAGTCCCACTCGTGCAGGTCGGGGTCGGGTACGGCCCCGGTGATGCCCGCGAGTTCGGCGGTGCGTATCGCGCGGCCGAGCGGGCTGGTCAGTGCGAGAGCGAAGGTCCGGTCCGAGAGGAGCGGAGCGAGGGACTTGGCCTGTTCCTCGCCGTGCTGGGTGAGGGGCAGGTCGGTCCAGCTGGTGTGCTGGCCCGACACGCTCCACTCCGTCTCGCCGTGGCGGACCAGCAGAAGATCCCCCACGGCGCGCCTACTTGGACTCGACGGCGTGGCCGCCGAACTGGTTGCGCAGCGCCGCGATCATCTTCATCTGCGGCGAGTCGTCCTGACGCGAGGCGAACCGCGCGAACAGGGACGCCGTGATCGCGGGCAGCGGCACCGCGTTGTCGATGGCCGCCTCGACGGTCCACCGGCCCTCGCCCGAGTCCTCCGCGAAACCGCGCAGCTTGTCCAAGTGCTCATCGCCGTCAAGGGCGTTGACCGCGAGGTCGAGCAGCCACGAGCGGATGACGGTGCCCTCCTGCCAGGAGCGGAACACCTCCCGCACGTCCGTGACGGAATGGACCTTCTCCAGCAGCTCCCAGCCCTCGGCGTACGCCTGCATCATCGCGTACTCGATGCCGTTGTGAACCATCTTCGAGAAGTGCCCGGCGCCCACCTTGCCGGCGTGCACGAAGCCGAACTCGCCCTCGGGCTTGAGGGCGTCGAAGATCGGCTGCACCTTCGCGATGTTCTCGGCATCGCCGCCGACCATCAGCGCGTAGCCGTTCTGCAGACCCCACACACCGCCGGAGACACCCGCGTCGACGAAGCCGATGCCCTTGGCACCCAGCTCCTCGGCGTGCTTCTCGTCGTCCGTCCAGCGGGAGTTGCCGCCGTCCACGATGACGTCGCCGGGCTGGAGCAGCTCGCCCAGCTCGTCGACGACCGACTGGGTCGGGGCACCGGCCGGGACCATCACCCAGACCGTGCGCGGCGCTTCGAGCTTGCCGACCAGCTCGGCCAGGTCGCTCACGTCGGAGATCTCGGGGTTGCGGTCGTAGCCGATGACGGTGTGGCCCGCGCGGCGGATGCGCTCGCGCATGTTGCCGCCCATCTTGCCGAGGCCGATCAATCCGAGCTGCATGTCAGTTCACTTCCTGGGAATCGCGGAGCGTCCGGTAGGTGGCCACGAGAGCGGCGGTGGAGGGGTCGAGCCCGGGCACGTCGGCGCCTTCGGTCAGGGCGGGTTCGACACGCTTGGCGAGGACCTTGCCCAGCTCGACGCCCCACTGGTCGAAGGAGTCGATGTTCCAGACGGCGCCCTGGACGAACACCTTGTGTTCGTAGAGCGCGATCAACTGGCCGAGAACGGACGGGGTCAGCTCGCGGGCCAGGATCGTGGTCGTGGGGTGGTTGCCCTTGAATGTCTTGTGCGGCACCAGCTCCTCGGGCACACCCTCGGCGCGCACCTCGTCCGGTGTCTTGCCGAACGCCAACGCCTGTGTCTGGGCGAAGAAGTTGGCCATCAGCAGGTCGTGCTGCTTCTTGAGGCCGTCGCTCAGCTCGCCGACCGGGTTGACGAAGCCGATGAAGTCCGCCGGGATCAACTTCGTGCCCTGGTGGATGAGTTGGTAATAGGCGTGCTGGCCATTGGTCCCGGGCGTACCCCACACCACCGGGCCGGTCTGCCACTGCACCGGATTCCCGTCCCGGTCCACGGACTTGCCGTTGGACTCCATGTCCAGCTGCTGCAAGTAGGCGGTGAACTTGGAGAGATAGTGGGAGTACGGCAGCACCGCGTGCGACTGGGCGTCGAAGAAGTTGCCGTACCAGACGCCCAACAGGCCAAGGAGGAGAGGGGCGTTGGCCTCGGCGGGTGCGGTGCGGAAGTGCTCGTCGACGGTGTGGAAGCCGTCGAGCATCTCGCGGAAGCGGTCCGGGCCGATGGCGATCATCAGGGAGAGGCCGATGGCCGAGTCGTAGGAGTAGCGTCCGCCGACCCAGTCCCAGAACTCGAACATGTTGTCCGTGTCGATGCCGAAGTCCGACACCTTCCCGGCGTTCGTCGACAGCGCCACGAAGTGCTTCGCCACAGCCTTGTCTCCCCCACTCTCAACTTCGATCGAGCGGGAGGTGCCCCCATCGCCGAGACCCTCAAGCAGCCACGTCCGGGCGGACGTCGCGTTGGTGATCGTCTCGATCGTGGTGAAGGTCTTGGACGCGACGATGAACAGCGTCTCGGCCGGGTCGAGGTCGTGGGTCGCCTCGTGCAGGTCGGCGCCGTCCACGTTCGACACGAAGCGGACCGTCAACGAGCGGTCGGTGAAGGCGCGGAGCGCCTCGTACGCCATCGCGGGACCGAGGTCGGAGCCGCCGATGCCGATGTTGACGACGTTCTTGATGCGCTTGCCGGTGTGGCCGGTCCACTCGCCGGAGCGGACGCGGTCCGCGAAGCCGGCCATCTTGTCGAGCACGGCGTGGACTTGGGGCACGACGTTCTCGCCGTCGACCTCGATCACCGTGTCACGCGGGGCGCGCAGCGCGGTGTGCAGGACCGCGCGGTCCTCGGTGACGTTGATCTTCTCGCCGCGGAACATCGCGTCCCGGAGGCCGGACACGCCGGTGGCGGTGGCCAGTTCCTGGAGCAGGGCGAGGGTCTCGTCCGTGATCAGATGCTTGGAGTAGTCGATGCGCAGGTCGCCGACGGTGACGACGTACCGCTCCGCGCGCCCCGGGTCCGCCGCGAACAACTCACGCAACTGCGGCTGCAGTTGATCCGCGCGGTGGTCCTCCAGCGCGGCCCACTCCGGTCGCCGGGTGAGCTTGGGGGAGTCAGACATGAGAGGGGGTCTCCTTGGTGCCCTCGGCCCGGAGGGCGATGGCGTACATCTCGTCGGCGTCGAGGCGCCGCAGCTCCTCGGCGATCAGCTCGGAGGTCGTGCGGACCTTCAGCGCGAGGGTGCGGGACGGCTGTCCGGGCAGGGACAGCGTGGCCAGCGGGCCCTCGGGGCGGTCGATGACGACCTCGCCGGCGCCCGTGCCCAGGCGTACGGCGGTGACGACCGGTCCGGCGGTGACCACACGGTCGATCTTCACCTTGAGGCGAGCCTCCAGCCAGCGGGCCAGCAGCTCGGCGGCCGGATTGTCGGCCTCGCTCTCCACGGCACCCGAGGTGATCTTGGCCTTGGCCTGGTCGAGGGCGGCGGCCAGCATCGAGCGCCACGGCGTCAGTCGGGTCCAGGCGAGGTCGGTGTCACCGGGCGCGTAGGAACGGGAGCGGGTGTCCAGCGCCTCCAGCGGGTTCGCCGCCGCGTACAGGTCGGTGATCCGGCGCTGCGCGAGGGCACCCAGCGGGTCCTTCGAGGGGACCTCGGGTGCGTCCCCCGGCCACCACACGACGACCGGTGCGTCCGGCAGCAGCAGCGGCAGCACCACGGAGTCGGCGTGGTCGGACACCTCGCCGTAGGTCCGCAGCACGACCGTCTCGCCGGTGCCGGCGTCGGCGCCCACCCGGACCTCGGCGTCGAGGTGCGAGTTGGTGCGGTCGCGCGGGGTGCGGGCATGCCGCTTGATGACGACCAGGGTGCGCGAGGGGTGCTCGTGCGAGGCCTCCTCGGCCGCCTTGATCGAGTCGTAGGCGTTCTCCTCGTCCGTGACGATGACCATCGTCAGGACCATGCCCACGGCAGGGGTGCCGATGTCGCGGCGACCCTGCACCAGCGCCTTGTTGATCTTGCTTGCCGTGGTGTCGCTCAGGTCGATCTTCATGGCCTGCGCCAGCTCCGTCCGTCTCGTGCGAGCATCTCGTCCGCCTCCTCGGGACCCCAGCTGCCCGAGGAGTACTGCGCGGGCTTGCCGTTCTGCGCCCAGTACTCCTCGATCGGGTCGAGGATCTTCCAGGACTCTTCCACTTCCTGGTGGCGCGGGAACAGGTTGGCGTCGCCGAGCAGCACATCCAGGATGAGCCGCTCGTACGCCTCCGGGCTCGACTCCGTGAACGACTCGCCGTAGGCGAAGTCCATGGACACGTCCCGGATCTCCATCGAGGTGCCCGGAACCTTGGAGCCGAACCGGACCGTCATGCCCTCGTCGGGCTGGACGCGGATGACGATCGCGTTCTGGCCCAGCTCCTCGGTGGCGCTGGAGTCGAAGGGGGAGTGCGGGGCGCGCTTGAAGACGACCGCGATCTCCGTCACGCGCCGCCCGAGCCGCTTGCCGGTGCGCAGGTAGAAGGGGATGCCCGCCCAGCGGCGGTTGTCCACCTCCAGCTTGACGGCCGCGTACGTGTCCGTCTTCGACTGCGGGTCGATGCCGTCCTCCTGGAGGTAGCCGACGACCTTCTCGCCGCCCTGCCAGCCCTCCGCGTACTGCCCGAACACCGTGTGCTCGCCCAGCTCCTGGGGCAACCGCACCGACTTCAGCACCTTGAGCTTCTCGGTGAGCAGCGCCTCCTCGTCGAAGGCGATCGGCTCCTCCATGGCGGTCAGCGCCATCAGCTGAAGGAGGTGGTTCTGGATGACGTCACGGGCCGAACCGATGCCGTCGTAGTAGCCGGCGCGCCCGCCGATGCCGATGTCCTCGGCCATCGTGATCTGGATGTGGTCGACGTAGGACCGGTTCCAGATGGGCTCGTACATCTGGTTGGCGAAGCGCAGCGCCAGGATGTTCTGGACCGTCTCCTTGCCGAGATAGTGGTCGATCCGGAACACCTGGTCCGGGTCGAACACCTCGTGCACGATCTTGTTCAGCTCGCGCGCACTCTTCAGGTCGCGCCCGAACGGCTTCTCGATGACCGCGCGCCGCCAGGAGCCCTCGCCGGCCGTCGCGAGGCCGTGCTTCTTCAGCTGCTGGACGACCTTCGGGAAGAACTTCGGCGGTACGGAGAGATAGAACGCGTAGTTGCCGCTGGTACCGCGGGACCCGTCCAACTCGTCGACCGCGGCGCGCAGTTGCTTGAACGCGGTGTCGTCGTCGAAGTCGCCCGGGATGAACCGCATGCCCTCGGCGAGCTGCTGCCAGACCTCCTCGCGGAACTCGGTCCGCGAGTGCTCGCGCACCGAGTCGTGCACCACCTGCGCGAAGTCCTGGTCCTCCCAGTCCCGCCGGGCGAACCCGACGAGCGAGAAGCCCGGCGGCAGCATGCCGCGGTTGGCCAGGTCGTACACGGCCGGCATCAGCTTCTTGCGGGACAGATCACCGGTGACCCCGAAGATGACCAGCCCGGACGGGCCCGCGATCCGGGGGAGCCGGCGGTCGCGCGGGTCGCGCAGCGGGTTGTCCCAGTCGGCGATCAGCGCGTCGGTGATGTCCTCGACGGTCAGTGCCTGCACGGCCGCTTCAGCTGCATCGGCTGTCTCGGCTGCTTCGGCCGGTTTCGTTTCGGGAAGCTCCTCGCTCATTCCCCGTCGACCCCCTTGCTGCTCAGCGACTTCGCGACGGCGTCCAGCAGGTCCTGCCAGGCCACCTCGAACTTGGCGACGCCCTCGTCCTCCAGCTGCTTGACGATGACGTCGTACGAGATCCCCAGCCGTTCTACGGCGTCCAGGTCGGCGCGGGCCTGCGCGTAGCCGCCGGTCACCGTGTCGCCGTGGATGTCACCGTGGTCGGCGGTGGCGTTCAACGTCGCCTCCGGCATGGTGTTGACCGTGCCGGGCGCGACCAGCTCGTCGACGTACAGGGTGTCCTTGTAGGACGGGTCCTTCACACCGGTCGAGGCCCACAGGGGGCGCTGCTTGTTGGCCTTCGAACCCGCGAGAACGGTCCAACGGTCACCGGAGAAGACCTCTTCGTAGGCCTCGTAGGCGAGCCGCGCGTTGGCGAGCGCCGCCTTGCCCTTGAGGGCGAGCGCCACGTCCGTGGCGAGCGCGGTGAGGCGCTTGTCGATCTCGGAGTCGACGCGCGAGACGAAGAAGGACGCCACGGAGTGGATGGTCGCCAGGTCGATGCCCGCGGCACGCGCCTTCTCCAGGCCGGCCAGGTAGGCGTCCATGACCTCGCGATACCGCTCCAGGGAGAAGATCAGCGTGACGTTGACGCTGATGCCCTCGCCGATGACCTCGGTGATGGCCGGGAGGCCGGCCTTCGTCGCCGGGATCTTGATCATCACGTTGGAACGGTCCACCAGCCAGGCCAGCTGCTTGGCCTCGGCGATGGTCGCCTCGGTGTTGTGGGCGAGCCGCGGGTCGACCTCGATGGAGACCCGGCCGTCCCGGCCGCCGGTCGCGTCGTAGACGGGGCGCAGGATGTCGGCGGCGGCGCGGACGTCGGCGGTGGTCATCATCCGTACGGCCTCTTCGACCGTCACCTTGCGCACGGCCAGGTCGGCGAGCTGCTCCTCGTAGCCCTCGCCGGAGCCGATGGCGGCCTGGAAGATGGAGGGGTTGGTGGTGACACCGACGACGTTCTTGGTGTCGACGAGTTCGGCGAGGTTGCCGGACTCGATCCGCTTGCGCGACAGGTCGTCCAGCCAGATGGAGACGCCCTCGTCGGACAGGCGCTTGAGAGCTCCCGCGGTGGCGGTCACTTCGGTCACTGTGATCATCTTCTTTCTGGCGATCGGATCAACCGCGCGCGGCGGCAAGGGATTCCCGGGCAGCTGCGGCGACGTTCTCGGCGGTGAAACCGAACTCGGCGAACAGGGTCTTGGCATCGGCGGAGGCGCCGAAGTGTTCGAGGGAGACGATGCGTCCTGCGTCACCCACGAACCGGTACCACGTGAGACCGATCCCGGCCTCGACCGCAACGCGGGCCTTCACGGACGGCGGAAGGACGCTGTCGCGGTACTCGCGCGACTGCTCCTCGAACCACTCCACGGACGGCATCGACACCACCCGGGTGCCCACACCCTCGGCCTCCAGCCGCTCCCGCGCCTCGACGGCGAGGTGCACCTCGGAACCGGTCGCGATGAGCACCACGTCCGGGGTCCCGGTGGAGGAGTCCTTGAGGACGTAACCGCCGCGCGCCGCATCGGAGTTGGGCGCGTAGGTCGGCACACCCTGGCGGGTCAGCGCGAGGCCGTGCGGGGCGGGCTTCGTGGCGTGCCGCTTGAGGATCTCGGCCCAGGCGATCGCGGTCTCGTTGGCGTCGGCGGGGCGGACGATGTTCAGGCCCGGGATGGCGCGCAGCGAGGCGAGGTGCTCGACCGGCTGGTGGGTGGGGCCGTCCTCGCCGAGACCGATCGAGTCGTGGGTCCAGACGTACGTCACCGGGAGCTGCATCAGCGCGGAGAGGCGGACGGCGTTGCGCATGTAGTCGGAGAACACCAGGAAGGTGCCGCCGTAGACACGGGTGTTGCCGTGCAGGGCGATGCCGTTCATCTCGGCCGCCATCGAGTGCTCGCGGATACCGAAGTGGATCGTACGGCCGTACGGGTCGGCCTCCGGCAGCGGGTTGCCCTTCGGGAGGAAGGACGAGGTCTTGTCGATGGTGGTGTTGTTCGAGCCGGCCAGGTCGGCGGAGCCGCCCCACAGCTCGGGCAGGACCGGTCCAAGCGCCTGGAGGACCTTGCCGGACGCGGCGCGGGTGGCGACGGAGGAGCCCGCCTCGAAGACCGGCAGGGACTGCTCCCAGCCCTCGGGGAGCTGACCGGCGACGACCCGGTCGAAGAGCTTCGCGCGCTCGGGCTGGGCGCCGCGCCACTTGTCGAGCTGCTTGTCCCACGCGGAGTGCGCCTCGGCGCCCCGGTCCAGGGCCTTGCGGCTGTGGGCGATGACGTCGTCGGCGACCTCGAAGGACTTCTCGGGGTCGAAGCCGAGGACGCGCTTGGTGGCGGCGATCTCGTCGGCGCCGAGCGCGGAGCCGTGGGCGGCCTCGGTGTTCTGCGCGTTTGGAGCGGGCCAAGCGATGATCGTGCGCATCGCGATGATCGAGGGGCGCCCGGTCTCGGCCTGCGCCGTCCTCAGCGCCGTGTACAGCGCGTGGGTGTCGATGTCGCCGTCGGCGGAGGGCTCGATGCGCTGGGTGTGCCAGCCGTAGGCCTCGTACCGCTTCAGGACGTCCTCGGAGAAGGCGGTCGCGGTGTCGCCCTCGATGGAGATGTGGTTGTCGTCGTAGACGAAGACGAGGTTGCCGAGCTTCTGGTGGCCGGCCAGGGAGGAGGCCTCGGCGGAGATGCCCTCCTCCAGGTCGCCGTCGGAGACGATCGCCCAGATCGTGTGGTCGAAGGGCGACTCGCCCTCGGGGGCCTCCGGGTCGAACAGGCCGCGCTCGTAGCGGGCGGCCATCGCCATGCCCACCGCGTTGGCGACACCCTGTCCGAGCGGGCCTGTCGTGGTCTCCACACCGGCCGTGTGCCCGTACTCGGGGTGACCAGGCGTCTTCGAACCGTGCGTCCGGAACGCCTTCAGGTCGTCCAGCTCCAGCTCGTACCCGGCGAGGTACAGCTGCGTGTACAGCGTCAGCGAGGTGTGGCCGGGGGAGAGGACGAAGCGGTCACGGCCGGTCCACTCGGGATCCGCGGGGTCGTGACGCATCACCTTCTGAAAGATCGTGTACGCGGCGGGAGCCAGGGCCATCGCGGTGCCGGGGTGGCCGTTGCCGACCTTCTGCACCGCGTCAGCGGCCAGAACACGGGCGGTGTCGACCGCTCGACGGTCGAGATCGGTCCACTCGAAGCTGTCAGGTGTGTGCGCGTTCATCTTCAAGAAGTCCTCGGTAAGAGCGGAAGAACTGCTCGGACGTCTTCAAATCTAAAAGTCTGACTTTTACGAGGGAAGGTGCCGGTGTGCCAGCCTGTGGTGAAAGTGGGACACCGGCAGCAGCGCTGAGGCGGCACGAGAAGGACATGACGGACAGAACTATCCAAGACGTCGGCGGTGACGGCGACGTGATCAGAACGTTTCCCTTCCCTGTCGATCTGAGTGTCTGCGGTGTGGGCATGCAGGTCGGCCCGATGGGCACCGGCCACACCTGGCACGCCGACGCACCCCTGCACCGCGTCCACCGCATCGACTTCCATGTGGTGATGCTCTTCTCCGGCGGCCCGGTCCGCCACATGATCGACTTCGCCGAGTACGAGGCGACGGCCGGCGACATCCTGTGGATCCGCCCCGGCCAGGTCCACCGCTTCTCCCGCCTCGACGAGTACCGGGGCACCGTCCTGACCATGCAGCCCGGCTTCCTCCCGCGCGCCACGGTCGAGGCGACCGGCCTCTACCGCTACGACCTCCCACCCCTCCTGCACCCCGACGAGCCCCGCCTCGCCGCCCTGCGCGCCTCCCTGGGCCAGCTCCAGCGCGAGTACGAGGACACGGAGACGCTCCCGCTGAGCCTGCACACGTCGGTGCTGCGCCACTCCCTGACGGCGTTCCTGCTGCGCCTGGCCCACCTGGCGGCGAGCTCGGCGGAAGACGCCGCCCGGCAGGCCGACACGACGTTCACCCTCTTCCGCGACGCCGTCGAGAAGGGCTTCGCCACCAACCACAGCGTCAGCGCCTACGCCGACGCCCTCGGCTACTCCCGCCGCACCCTCGTCCGAGCGGTCCGCGCCGCGACCGGCGAGACCCCCAAGGGCTTCATCGACAAGCGGGTCGTCCTGGAGGCGAAGCGGCTGTTGGCCCACACGGACCTGCCGATCGGACGGGTCGGCGCGGCAGTTGGGTTCCCCGACGCGGCGAACTTCTCCAAGTTCTTCCAGCAGCACACGGATGTGACGCCGGCGGGGTTTCGGGCGGAGTTGCGGTGAAGGCGGGGGGACATGCCGAAAGGGGGCCCCACGCGCGCGTGGAACCCCCTTTTTCCCGTGGGGAGTTGGGCTCAGTGACCGAAGTCGAACCAGTTCACGTTCACGAAGTCCGCCGGCTGGCCGCTGCTGAAGGTGAGATAGACGTCATGGGTGCCGGTGACCGAGCTGATGTTGGCCGGTACCGTCTTCCATGACTGCCAGCCCCCGGTGTTGGCCAGCGCGAAGCTGCCGACCGGGGTCGCGGTGGGGCTGTCGAGGCGGACCTGGACCAGTCCGCTGACGCCGGTCGCGGCGCCGCTCGCGACCCGGGCGTAGAACTGGGTGGCCGCTGTGGAGCCGAAGTTGACGCCCTTGTAGAGGGCCCAGTCTCCGTTGGCGATGGAGCCGATGTCCTGGCCGCCGCCGGTGTCCGTGGTGGTCTCGGCGATCGTGCCGGACTGGCTGTCGTAGGACTCGGCCTGGATGGCGCTGTAGGCGTCACGGTTGCCGGTCGGCGGGGTCGTGGTACCGCTCCCGCTGCCCGTGGACGAGAGCACCTGGACGTAGTCCACCGTCATCGGGTGGTTCGGGTCGGTGGCGCTGGTGGGGCCGCCGCCGAACGCGTCCGGGAAGCCGCCGCCCATCGCCACGTTCAGGATGATGAAGAAGCCGTGGTTCGTCGCGTTGGCCCAGGTCGTCGCGTCGACCTGACTGGAGTTCACCGTCTCGAAGTTGACGCCGTCGAGGTAGTAGCGGATCTGCTCGGGACTTGTGGACCGGTCCCACTCCATCGCGTACGTGTGGAAGCCCGCCTGGCAGGTCGTTCCCGTGCACGCCGTCGAACCGCCGATACCGGTCGTCTCGTTGCACGGACCGCCCGGGCTGGTGCCGCAATGGACCGTGGACCAGTCGGTGTTGAGACCCTGGACGTTCTCCATGATGTCCAACTCGCCCACGCCGGGCCAGTTTTGATAGTTGCCCCGGTACGGCGCGCCCAGCATCCAGAACGCGGGCCAGTAGCCGAGCGCCGACGAGCCGGTGACGTTGGGGAGTTGGATACGGGCCTCGACGCGGAGCTTCCCGCCGGCCGGCGGCTGGAAGTCGGTGCGGTTGGTCTCGATACGGCCCGAGGTCCAGTTGCCGGAGGCGTCCCGGCGCGGGGTGATCAGCAGGTTGCCGTTGCCGTCCAGGGCCACGTTGTTGGTGGAGGAGGTCATCGTCTCGACCTCGCCGGTGCCCCAGTTGGCGGCCCCGCCCGGATACGAAGTCCCGGTGTCGTACTGCCAGTTGGTGGTGGAGACACCGGTGCCCGCGGAGCCGTTGAAGTCGTCCAGGAAGACCTGCGTCCAGCCCGACGGGGGAGTGGGCGCGGACGCGTTCGCGGGCAGGGTGAAGGCCGTGGCGGTGGCGGCCGCCAGGCCGAGGGTGCTGAGGACGGCGATCAGGACACGCCGTAGGGGACGAGGTCTGCGCTGCGTGCCGGAGGGTTCACTCATCGGTGCCTCTCGGATACGGAGTGGGGATGCGGGTGCCGTGCCTGCCTGAGAGCGCTCTCACGCAGTGGGTGCGCGGTCAATGTGCTCTCAGCCACTCCGGGCGTCAAGAGGTGAAGCCGGGAAAGTCCCTTCGCTGTGCGGGAGTTCAGGCGATGAATGCGGTGAAAGGGGAGCTTTCCGATCCGCTTTCCGGGGTGGCAGGCCTAGACCGCGCTCCCCGCCTTCCAGTCCGCCCATGACAGGTTCCAGCCGTTGAGGCCGTTGTCCGCCGCCACGGTCTTCTCGCCGGAGTTCTTCACGATGACGACGTCGCCGAGCATCGAACTGTCGTAGAACTTGTAGCCCGCCACCGACGTGTCGTTCGCGCCCTTCGCGTCGTGCAGGCCGACGCAGCCGTGGCTGGTGTTCTCACTGCCGAACACCGAGGTGGACGCCCAGTAGTTGCCGTGCACGAAGGTGCCGGAGGTGGTGAGGCGCTGGGCGTGCGGGACGTCGGAGATGTCGTACTCGTCGCCGAGGCCGACCGTCGAGGACTCCATGCGGGTCTGCTTGAACCGCTCGCTGATCACCATGATCCCGGACCAGGTGGTGTGCTGGGCGTTGCCGCCGCTGACCGGGTAGGTGGCGAGGGTCTTGCCGTCGCGCTTGACGACCATCTCCTTGCTGGACAGGTCGACCGTGCTGATCTGCTCGCGGCCGATGTCGAAGGTGACGTCCTTGGACTGGACGCCGTAGATGCCGTCCTGGCCCTCGACGTCCTTCAGGCGCAGGCTGAGCGTGATCTTCGTGCCGGCCGCCCAGTACGTCTCGGGGCGGAAGTCGAGCCGGGTGTCGCTGAACCAGTGGCCGACGACCTCGACGGCGGGTTCGGCGGTGACCGTGATCGCCTTCTGGACGGCGGCCCGGTCCGTGACCGCGTGCGTGAAGTTGATCGACACGGGCATGCCGACGCCGGAGGTGGAGTTCGCCTCGGGGGTGAAGTAGCCGACGAAGGTCTCGCCGGGCGACTTCGTGGTGAAGGTCACCGTCTTCGCGGCGGCGCCCTGCGCCTGCGCCGCGACCGTGTACTTCGTGCCCGAGTACGGGTTCTTCGCCGACGTCCACTTCGTTTTGGTGTCGTTGAAGGTGCCCGCCAGCGTGGAGCCGTCGTTGCCGGTCACCTTCACCGCGGCGAGCGTGCCGTCGGCCACGGTGACCGTCACCGGGGAGGTGAAATCGGCCTTCTTGGTGCCGTCGGCGGGCAGGACCGTGACGGTCGGCGCCTTCGCGGCCTTCACGGACGCCGTCGCCGACGAACCGCCGGACGACGAGCTCTCCGCGGCGCCCGCCGAATCGCTGCAGCCCGTCAGGACGGCGGCCGGCACCACCCCGAGCACGGTGAGGACCCCACGACGGGACCACCTCTCCGACTGCTTCTCGGACCGGTTGGATATGTGCGACACGCCCACGGCAGGCCTTCCTCCGCATGTCGCGCACACCCCCTGGCCGTACGCGACGAGATCACCAGTGCCGTTGCATCCTGCGCCACTTCCATGGGTTGAATCTTTGAATCCCAGGGGCTCCACCTGAGATTCCTGTGAAGAGAGCCTGAAAGAAGTCCTGAAACCACGGTTGCCGGACGGTTCCCGAGTGTGAACAGAGTATGAAGGCGCCGACCGGTGCCCTGAGTATCCGGTGAGATCCCCGTCCCGCCATGGCTTCCCCACCTGTCCGGTCGGAATAGTGAGAAAGGAACTGAAGGCGGAGTTCCGTTTCGGCGGCTCCGCGGCAGACCACGCCGGAGGTATTCGTGACCGAAGTCCGCAAGCGGCCCACCGTGGCGATCGTCGGAGCGGGCGCGGCAGGCACCCTGACCGCCGTCCAGCTGTGCGAGACCGCCACCCGCCGCCGGACCCCGCTCGACCTGGTGCTGGTCGACCCGGCCCCGGAAGCCGGCCGCGGCACCGCCTACGCGACACCCGATCCACGCCACCGGCTCAACGTCCCGGCGGGCGGCATGAGTTGCTACCCCGACGACCCCGGCCACTTCACCCGCTGGCTCTGCCGCCACGGCGAACCCACCGTCAGTGGCACCGACTTCGCCACCCGCTACCGTTACGGCGCCTACCTCGCCGACACCCTCGCCCAGGCCGTCGTCCGCTCCCACGGCACGGTCTCCGTACGACGGCTGCGCACCCGCGCCGAGAGCTGTACCGGCACCCCCGAGGGCCCGGTGGTACTCCACCTCGCCGACGGGGGACTCCTCACCGCCGACAGCGCGGTCCTGGCCACGGGCCCCGCCGCTCCTACGGCCGGCTGGGCCCCGCCCGCGCTGCGTACCTCGCTGCGCTTCGTCAACTCGCCCTGGAAACCCGGTGCGTTGGACGCCGTGCACGAGGACACCGCCGACATCCTCCTCGTTGGCACCGGCCTCACTGCCGTGGACCTCGCCCTCACCTTGGACCGTTCCGAGCGCACGGTCCACGCCGTCTCCCGCAGCGGACTCCTGCCCCAGCCCCACGCGTTGGGACCGGCCGGCGCGATGGAGGCGCCGAGCTGGCCCCGCGACCTGACACTGAACGCACTGCGCCGAACCGTCTACCGGCACGTCAGCCGCTCGGTCCGCACCCACGGCGACTGGCGCCCCGCCCTCGACAGCCTGCGCCCGCACACCGCGCGACTCTGGCGCAGCCTCACCCCCGAAGAACGCGGGGAGTTCCTCGCCCACGAAGGCGCCCTCTGGAACACCCACCGCCACCGCATGGCACCCACCACCGCCGAGTCGGTCACCCGGGCCCGCACCGCACGCCGCCTCCACGTGCACGCGGGCGCGATCACCGACGTGGCGGAGTGCGACGGCCAGTTGGTGGTCACGCTCGCCAACGGCCGTACCCTGCACGTGGGTTGGGTGATCGACTGCACGGGACCCGGGCAGCGGATCGAAGACCCGCTGTGGCGTGGGCTGTTCGAGACCGGGACGGCAGTGCCCGGACCGCTCGGCATGGGCGTCGCCACCCGCGACGGACGCCTTCTCGATGCCCAAGGCCGTTCCTCACGACCGCTGTTCACGCTCGGCGCCCCGAGGCGCGGCGAGTTGTGGGAGACCACCGCGATCCCCGAGATCCGCGTCCAGGCGGCCGCGCTTGCCCAGCAGCTGCTGGTGACACCGGCCCGCCGCGCCGCCCGCCGCAGGCCCGTCGACGGACTCGGACTTCCGCTGTCGACCCACGCCGAGGCCGCCACCGCGTACCGCAACGGGCTCGACCGGGTCCTCAAGGTCCGCGCCGGAGCCGAGGACGCCTTCGCCCGCGCGGTCGCCCTCGACCCCGGATTCGCCCTGGGACACGCGGCGTTGGCCCTGCTCGGCCACGAGTGCGGAGCCGCTGTCGACGTACCCCGGGCGCTCGCGGACGCCCAGCGTTGCGCGCACGAACGCGCCGACGAACGCGAACGCTCCTTCGTGGACGTGATCACGCGCCGGGTCCAATCCGCCGACGGCGACCGCGCGTTGATACGCCACCTCGACACCCACCCCGCCGACGCGCTCGCCCTCGCCGCCGCCGTCCCCACCATCGCCTTCTCCGGGGTCACCGACCTGGACGACGACTACGCGCTACGGCTCGTGGAGCGGACGTCCCCCGCCTACGACGGGCACTGGTTCCACACCTCGCTGCTCGCGTTCCTCCGCCAGGAGCAGGGCCGGCTGCACGAGGCGGGTGAACTCGCCCACCGCGCCCTGGGAGTCGAGCCCGCGTCCGGTCACGCCGTGCACGCGCTGGCCCACGTCCACTACGAGTCCGGCGCCCACGAGGCGGGCCGTGACTGGCTGGACGGCTGGGTGTCCGGACAGGGCCGGGGCGCCGTCCACCGGGCCCACTTCTCCTGGCACATCGCCCTGCACGAACTCGCGTTGGACGACCCGGCCGCCGTACGCAAGCGCTGGTTCGCCCAGTTGGCCCCCGGGCGGGTGACCGGGGTGCGCGCGCTGGTGGACTCGGGATCACTGCTGTGGCGAGCCCGGCTCAGCGGCAACTGGCAGGGGGAGCTGCCCACTTCGGACGTCCTGGACACCGTGGCCTGCGAGGTGCTGGAGCGACCGGCGACGGCGTTCACGGCCCTGCACGCGGCGGTGGCTCTGACGGCGGCCGGAGACCTCCCGGCCCTCCGCCGCCTGCGCGACCACGCGGCGGGCGCCGACCCGGTGCAGCGCGAGGTCATCGCCCCGCTCTGCGACGCCTTCGCCGCCCTCGTCGAACACCGCTTCCACGAAGCGGCCCACGGCCTCGACGCGTTGCTGCCGGTGCTGCGCAAGGTGGGCGGCAGCGCGGCCCAACGCGAGGTCGTCGAGGAGACGTTGCTGTACGCGCTTGTGTCGGCGGGGCGGTGCGACGCGGCACGACGGTTGCTGGACGCACGGTTGGACCGGAAGGCGGCACCTCGGGATCGGCGGATGCTGGCGGGGTTGCCCGGGTGAGGCGGGTGGGGGCGGGCGTCGGTGCTGGACGCGTGTCCGCGACCTCCTGCGGGCTTCGTCACGCCTCCGGCCGCCACCCCAAGGCCCGGGATATCCCACGCGCCGCGAGCCGCACCGCCGGGATCAACGCCGGTACCTGCGCGTCGACTTGAGGCACGACCACCGATACGGCGGCGACCACCGCACCGTCCGGTCCGCGCACCGGAGCGGCCACCGACAGCGCGTCGTCGGTGATCTGACGGGTACTCACCGCGACGCCGGAGCGCCGGACTTCGGCCAGCACCCGGCGCAGTCGTACCGGATCGGTGATCGTGTATGGCGTGAAGGACGCCAACGGGCCGGCGCAGTAGGCCTCTTGGAAGTCGGGGTCGCTGTGGGCCAGCAGGGTGAGGCCCACACCCGTGGCGTGGAGAGGCCAGCGGGCGCCCACGCGGATGTGCACGCCGACCGCCGAACGGCCCGAGATCCACTCGGTGTAGACGACCTCCGCGCCGTCCCGCACCGCCAACTGCACGTTCTCGTGCGTCGATTCGTACAGGTCCTCCAGGTAGGGCAGGGCGAGTTGGCGCAGGGCGAGGCCGCGAGGCGCGAGCGCCGCGATCTCCCACAGCCGTAGGCCTACGTGGTACGCGCCCGACGCGTCCCGCTCCAGCGCACCCCACTCGGTGAGGGCGCCCGCGAGGCGGTGGGCGGTGGTCAGGGTGAGGCCGGCGCGGCGGCTGATGTCGGACAGGGACAGGGCCGTGTGCGCGTGGTCGAAGGCGGCGAGCACGGCCAGCAGCCGGTCGGGCGCGGACCGCGCGACGGGCGCCGCCGACCGGGGGATCGTCGCCGGCCGTGCGGCGGCCGCGTGCCCAGTGGTCGCAGCGGAACCGGTGGTCGTAGTGGACCGGGTGGTGGTCATGGCCGGGCCTCCGTCCGGTGTCAGGTCAGTCCGTCCTCGGCGACCCGTTGGAGCAGGGTGTGCAGGGTCTCGCGCTCGGTCGCGTCGAGCGGGTCCAGCAGTTCGTTCGTGACGCGCAGGCCCGCCTCGTCGGTGTCGCGCAGGAAGCCGCGGCCGTCCGCCGTCAGGACCACGATGCGGCTGCGCCGGTCGTCGGGGGAAGGGCGGCGCTCGGCGAATCCCAGCTTCTCCAGGTCGTCCACCAGGCCGACGATCGCGCTCGGGTCGTAGCCGAGCCGGGTGCTCAGTTCGCGCTGGAGGGCGCCCTCGGACGTGGCCAGGAAGCGGAGCAGCGCGTAGTGGCGCAAGCGCAGGCCCGACTCCTGGAGGAACGTGTTGAAGAGCTGGCCGGAGCGCAGGCCCAGCCGGTACATGAGGTAGCCCGTGTCCGCGTGCAGCCCGCGCATCCACGGCTCGTGCGCGTCGATCGGGGGATTCGCGGCGTGCGGCTGACGGGCGATGGCGGGCTCCCTGGGTCGAGGCCCCGGGCGGGGCGTGCGGTGGTCCGGGTCCAGTCTGACGCACATGGTCCATCGGCAACAACTATTGACGTCAACAATTATTGCTCTTAGCTTCGATCTCGTAGCCGCACCGGTGCCGCTCGCAGTCCTCGCGGACTTCGGGGACTTCGCAGTCACGGTCCCGGTGTGTCGTACCGCAGCCTCGTCTTGTGAAGGGACCGCTCGTGCCCAGCATCGATCTGACCGGCAAGGTCGCCGTCGTCACCGGCAGTGGCCGGGGCCTCGGCCTCGCCTACGCGCACGCCCTGGCCGCCCACGGCGCGTCCGTGGTCGTCAACGACATCGACGAGGCGGTGGCCGAACAGGCCGTGAAGTCGATCGCCGAGGCGGGCGGCACCGCCGTCGCCGAGGTGGTCCCGGTCGGTACGACGGAGGCCGCCGAGCGGCTGGTGAACCGTGCCGTCGAGGAGTTCGGGCGGCTCGACATCCTGGTCACCAACGCCGGCATCCTGCGCGACAAGGTGCTGTGGAAGATGACCGACGAGGACTTCGACGCGGTGATCACCACCCACCTCAAGGGCACCTTCACCTGCGCTCGCGCCGCCGCCGTACGGATGCGTGAGCAGGGCGAGGGCGGCAGCCTGATCCTGGTCGGCTCGCCGGCCGGCCAGCGCGGCAACTTCGGCCAGACGAACTACTCCGCCGCCAAGGCCGGCATCGCCGCCTTCGCCCGTACCTGGTCGATGGAGCTGGGCCGCGCGGGCATCACCGTCAACGCGATCGTGCCGGTCGCCGCGACCGCGATGACCGAGACGATCCCCGCGTTCGCCCCGTACATCGAGGCCATGAAGAACGGCGACCCGCTGCCCGACTTCCTCCGCAAGGGCGAGGGCTTCGGCACCCCCGAGGACTGCGCCGCCCTCGTGCCCTACCTCGCCTCCGAGGCCGCGCGCGGCATCACCGGCCAGGCCATCGGCATCGGCGGCGACAAGGTGGCACTCTGGTCCCACCCGCAGGAGATCAGCGCGGCCTACGCCGACGGCGGCTGGACCCCTGACACCCTGGCCGACGCCTTCCCCACCTCGGTCGGCGCCGAACTCCAGTCGGTCGGCATCCCCGCACCGAAGCTGCCGGAGGCGTGATGGACATCGGTACCGACACGGGTATGGACGTTGGTGGACTCGTCGCGATCGACGTCCACACCCACGCGGAGGTGTCCTCCAAGGGGCACTCCTCCCTGGACGACGATCTGCACGACGCCTCCTCCGCCTACTTCAAGGTCGAGGGGAAGCGGAAGCCGACCCTGGAGGAGACCGCCGCGTACTACCGCGAGCGGAAGATGGCCGCGGTGATCTTCACGGTCGACGCCGAGTCCGCGACCGGCACCGAGCCCGTCCCGAACGAGGAGGTCGCCGAGGCCGCCGCCGCCAACCCGGACGTCCTGATCCCCTTCGCCTCCATCGACCCGTTCCGGGGCCGAGCGGGGGTGAAGCAGGCCCGTCGCCTGGTCGAGGAGTACGGGGTCAAGGGCTTCAAGTTCCACCCCAACATCCAGGGCTTCTTCCCCAACGACCGGTCCGTGGCCTACGACCTGTACGAGGTCATCGAGGAGACGGGCACCATCGCCCTTTTCCACACTGGCCAGACGGGCATCGGCGCGGGAGTGCCGGGGGGCGGCGGCATCCGCCTGAAGTACAGCAACCCTCTCCATGTCGACGACGTGGCCGCCGACTTCCCGGATCTCAAGATCATCCTGGCGCATCCGTCCTTCCCCTGGCAGGACGAGGCCCTCGCCGTCGCCACGCACAAGCCGGGCGTGCACATCGACCTGTCCGGCTGGTCCCCGAAGTACTTCCCGCCGCAGCTGGTGCAGTACGCCAACACCCTGCTCAAGGACAAGGTTCTCTTCGGCTCCGACTACCCCGTCCTCACCCCGGACCGCTGGCTCGCCGACTTCGAGAAGCTGCCGATCAAGGACGAGGTCAAGCCGAAGATCCTCAAGGAGAACGCCGCCCGCCTGCTCGGACTGACGTAAGGGGCACCGGATGCGCAACGAGGGACTGGGGTCCTGGCCCGCACGCCGGGCCCGCAAGACCCCGCACCGCACGGCTCTGGTCTACGGCGGACTGTCCACGGTCGGCGGTGGGGCGTCGACGGGATCGTCGGCGGGACGCGGTATTCCGCCGACGGACGGCAGCGGAGGGCCGACGGGCGCCGGTAGTTCGTCGACGGTCGACGATGGGCTGTCGGCGGGCCGCGGTGGATCGTCGACGGTCGGCAGCGGATCGACGGTCGGCAGTGGACGGTCGACAGACCACAGTGGTCCGCCGATGCCCGGCAACGGCTCGTCGATGGACTACGGCACATTGCATACACGAACCACCCGCCTCGCCCACGCCCTGCGCGCCCGAGGCGTCCGCCGCGGCGACCGCATCGCCTACCTCGGCCCCAACCACCCCTCCTACCTGGAGACCCTGTTCGCGGCCGGCATCCTGGGCGCGGTCTTCGTCCCCCTCAACACCCGCCTCGCCGGCCCCGAGATCGCCCACCAACTCACCGACTCCGGCGCCAAGATCCTCGTCTACGGCCCGACGCACGCCGGCCTCGTCGCCGGACTCCCGGGCAGCACCGACGTCCGCACGTACCTCGAAGTCGGCCCAGAATATGAGGAGTTGCTCGGCGCGGCGTCCGACGACCCGATCGACGAGCCCGTCACGGCCGACGACACCTGCATCATCATGTACACCTCGGGCACGACGGGCCGCCCCAAGGGCGCCATGCTCACCCACGGCAACCTGGCCTGGAACGCGATCAACGTCCTCGTCGACACCGACCTGATCGCCGACGAACGCGCCCTGGTCTCCGCCCCCTTGTTCCACACGGCAGGCCTGAACATGCTCACCCTGCCGGTCCTGCTCAAGGGCGGCACCTGTGTCCTGGTGGAGGCCTTCGACCCGGCGGCCACCTTCGACCTCATCGAACAGCACGGGATCACCTTCATGTTCGGGGTCCCGACGATGTTCGACCAGCTGGTCCGGCACCCTCGCTGGGCCGACGCCGACCTCTCCTCGCTGCGCATCCTGACCTGCGGCGGCTCCCCGGTCCCGTCCCCGCTGATCGCCGCCTACCAGGAACGCGGGCTGACCTTCCTCCAGGGCTACGGCATGACGGAGGCCGCGCCCGGGACGCTGTTCCTGGACGCCGAACACGCGGTGAGCAAGGCGGGTTCGGCGGGCGTGCCGCACTTCTTCAGCGACGTACGGGTCGTACGGCCCGACCTCACCCCCGCCGACGTCGGCGAGACCGGCGAGGTCGTGGTGCGCGGGCCCCATGTCATGCCCGGCTATTGGGGGTTGCCCGAGGAGACGGCCGCGGTCTTCGCCGACGGCTGGTTCCGCAGCGGGGACGCGGCACGGACCGACGAGGACGGGTACGTCTACATCGTCGACCGCATGAAGGACATGATCATCTCCGGTGGAGAGAACATCTACCCCGCCGAGATCGAGGACCTCCTCCTCGCCCACCCTGACATCGTCGAGTGCGCGGTCATCGGGGTCGCGGACGACAAGTGGGGCGAGGTGCCGCGCGCGGTCGTCGTGCCGCGTGAGGGTGCCTCGCCGGACCCCGACGAGGTGCTCGCGTCGCTGGTCGGCCGGCTCGCCAAGTACAAGATCCCCAAGTCGATGGTGGTCGCGGACGAACTCCCGCGCACCGCCTCCGGAAAGCTCCTCAAGTCCCGGGTGCGCAAGCGCTTCGGCGATCAGTAACTCCCTTAAGGAACAGGCTACTTATGAGCATCACCGTGAACGGCCTCGACGAACTCAAGAAGCTCGCGGGCAGCGACCTCGGCACCAGCGAGTGGATCGAGGTCACCCAGGAACGCATCAACACCTTCGCCGACGCGACCGGCGACCACCAGTGGATCCACGTCGACCCCGAGAAGGCCGCGGCAGGCCCCTTCGGTGCGCCCATCGCGCACGGCTATCTGACCCTCTCCCTCTTCATCCCGCTCTTCACCGAGCTGTTGGACGTCGAGGGCGTGTCGACGAAGGTCAACTACGGCCTGAACAAGGTGCGTTTCCCCGCACCGGTCAAGGTGGGGTCGCGGATCCGGCTCGTCGCGAAGCTGGCCTCGGTGGAGGACGTGCCCGGCGGGGTACAGGTCGCCGTCGACGGGACCATCGAGATCGACGACGGGCCGAAGCCCGCCGCCGTCCTGCAGAGTCTCTCGCGGTTCTACGCCTGACCGGCGGCTACTCCCGACTGCCGACTGAGTGACGGTCGATTGCCGATTGCCGACCGCCGTTTGTCTACCGCCGTTTGTCTACTGCTGTTTGTACGAGTAGACGCTCGTCGACACCTGGCACACGCCCGGCTGGACGACCTCGGCGCGCAGCGTGCCGCTGTTCACGTCGTAGTCGATGCCCTCGGCCTCGAACGTACCCGTGCAGATGCTGCGTTCGGGCAGTGCGAACAGGCTGGTGACCGTGCCGGTGATCGGCCGGCCGTCCAGCTTGTGGGGCAGGTCGACCTGGAGGAGCGGGCGGATCTCGGGGAACTTGGTCCCCGACGCGTCGTCCGAGACACACACCAGGCGGGTGTCCGTCACGAAGTCGCAGCCCTGGATGTCGTTCACCGTCTTGTCCAGGGTGATCTGCCCGGCCTGCGGCAGCGCCCCGCCCGTCGCCGGAGTCGACGGGTTGAGCAGGGGCGTGGGGAAGACCTGGAGTCTGGACTGGTCGCCCCACTCGCCCGACACCATCCACTGTGTGTCGGGCGAGATCGCGTCGAACGAGTTGTTGATCTTCTCGCCCGAGTCGAGCGTGTGGACGTACGAGTACCGAGTCCCCGACGGCGTGGTGACCGCGAACATCTTGGACGTGGCCGTGTCGGCGCCCTGGTAGGCGTCGAAGATGTAGCCGTTCGCGATGTCCGGGTCGCCGATGTGGTTCCAGCCCTGGACGCGCAGATCCAGCGGGATGGACGCCAGCCCGCGGTACAGCAGCGAGCCGTCCGCCTGACTGGCGACGCCCTCACCGGCGCCGAGGCTGCCGGTGTACGCCGTGCCGGTCTCCGCCCAGGAGGTGGCGGCCGCCGCCGAGGAGCTGCTCACGCCGAGTGTGAGAGCACCCAATAAGCCAGCGAGGACAGTGAGTTGACGCTTCATCAGATACCTGCCAGGTCGACGAAGATGGGGTTGGAATAGAACCATGTGTCGGCCCACGGGTCACCGTTTCCGGGCTCGTGGGGGATCGGGCCGTGCGGGTCGACCGAGGCGCCGAGGTAGCCGGCGCCGTTTCGCTTGCCGTCGCTGCCGCGCAGCCGCAGGTAGAAGGACTCGTCCGCGGCGGTCACCGGGACGCGCAGGGTGTACGTCCCCTTGCGGCCGCCGACCTCCGCCGTACGGACGACCTTCGTGTCCGGCGCCCGCCACACGTCCCGGTCGGACACCGCACCGCGCACCGCGCCCCGGATCACGTCCACGTGCGCCAACTCGGGCAGGATTCCCTGGGCGTTGGGCCGCGACGCGGTCGTCACGGTGATGTTCAGCGTGAGCCGGTCGCCCTCGCGGACGCGCAGCCGGCCGCCCAGGGTGACACCCTGACCGTGGTCGCAGTCACGCTTCAGGCGGACGTCGAGCCCGTCCAGCAGATGACCGTGGTCCACCCAGACCCGGCCCGCGCGCATCCCCGCCATCACCTCGCGGTAGCCGTAGCGGGTCACGCCCACATGGGTGCGGCTGAACTCGCCGGGCCAGAAGTCGCTGCCGGGCTGCGGGGAGTCGGTCTGCACCGGGTCGGGGAGCTTGCCGGTGTTGTCGAAGTTCTGCCCGGCGGGCCAGGCACCGTTGGCCCAAGTGTCGTAGACCGTACGGTGGTTGTCGGAGTTGGTGGTGATCGAGAACAGCCGGCCCTCGGCCAGCATCGCGTCCCACAGGCCGCCGACGGTCGCCGTCGCCCAGTCGAAACCGCCGTACGTCACATACGCGTCCGCCGGATAGCCCGGCCAGGACTGCGCCGACGGCTTGTTCTCGTACTCGCCGCGGATCGACGTGGCACCGCGCCAGCCGGGCAGGGCCGCGCCCTGGGCGCCGGGTGCGCCCTCCATGCCGATCATGATCTCGGGGGCAGCGTCCCGCCAGGCGCGCAACTCGTGCGGGGAGTCGATGCCCAGGCGCAGCGGGTGGTTGGCGAGGACGAGGACGTCGTCGACGTAGCCCGAACGGCGCTGCTCCGCCAGCCACTTGACGGCCTTCACCGCGTGGGCCTCGTTGCGGGCCGTGTCCGTCGCCCCGGCCGAGCCCTCGGTGTAGCCCAACAGCTTGCCGTCGTAGGCGAGTTCGAACTGCGTGAGCAGATCCACCTCGTGCCGGCCGGGCGCGGCGAACACCGTGCAGTGCTCGGCGGCCGGGATGTACCACTCCAGGCCCTGGAAGATCAGCTGGCGGGGGTTCGCGGCACGCGCCTTGAGGATCTCGGCGTGCTCCAACTCGGCGCCGTAGGAGGCGTGTCCGAAGTTGGAGTGCTCGTTGAACACCATCCAGTCGAGGCCGTACTCGGCGGCGGCCTTCGCCTGCTGGGAGAACGTGTACTTCGCGTCGTGGCTGTACACGGAGTGCACGTGGTGGTCGCCGACGAGGTAGGCGAGGCGCGGGTCGTTGCCGCCGTAGCCCCGCCCGGTCGCCGACGCGGAGGTGGCGAGCGGGCCCGCGCCGAGGGTGAACGCGGCGCCGAACAGGCCCGCGCGGCGCAGGAGTTGGCGTCGGGAAACGCCCTGCGCGTCGAGGTCGGCGGGGGAGACGGACGGGTCGGCCCAGGAGGGCAGCTGCTGCTCGGTCATGATCGGTGTGAGTCCTCTGGAGGGCTGTCAGTGGGTCATGAAGGAGGTCACGGGCAGCGCCCGGGAGACGATCCGGACATCGCCGAGGCGGCCGTGCAGGATCTGGTCGATCTTGTCCGCGTACTCGTAGCCGCCGAGCAGCCAGGGCTGCCCGGAGGATGCGATGCCGATCGCGGGGGCATGCGGGTTGCGGGCCACCGGGCAACCCTGGACGTACATCGTGGTGTGCCGTCCGTCGTTGACGACGGCGAGGTGCCACCAGATCTCGGGGTCCGTCTCGTCACCCCAGTTGGTGGCCAACTGCTGCTGGTTCAGGGGGTGTACGGCCCACTGCGGGCCCGGCCCGTCGGACAGCGACAGGGTCGCCAGCGGTTCGTCGGGGTCGTCCGTCACCGTGCCGACGGAGCCGTTGCGGCCCGTGCGGCTGACCAGACCGGCCCAGGCGTTGTGCGAGGCGTCCCAGTCGGCCGGCAGCCAGTAGAACGCCTCGATGGTGTAACCGTCCCTGAACGTCGCCGAGTTGAGCGGCGCGCCGTCGACGGTCCGCAGGTACGCGCCCTTCAGCGGGGACTTGTAGCCCGTGAACTCCAGGCTGCCGTGGCCCGGTTGGTCCGGGTGGTGGTCGGCCGACCAGCCGAGGGTGCCGCCGTTCACGGAGACCACGGTGAGGTCGTTGCCGCGGCCGGACAGGTCACGGACGCTTCCGGACACCGGGGACTCGAAGCGCCAGTAGGCGGCCGTGCCCGGGATCAGCATCCTCGACGCGGGGCGCGCCGCGCGGACCGGCACCGGGTCGAAGCCCGCGAAGCGGTCAGCGAAGTCGATGCCGACGGAGAACCGGTCGGCGTCGCCGCTGAGTTCGATCTCCTGCCGCTCCAGCTCGTTGAGGCCCTTCGCGGCCCGGCCCAGGATCCACGGCGACACCGTCTCGACGTCGATGACGTCGCGGTCCAGGTCGAAGTGGTAGAGGCGGATCATCGCCGCGCCGCCGAAGTAACGGTTCTGATAGTTCGTCAGGTGAAGGTGGACGTCATTCCCCGCCGCGTTCTTGCGCGTTGCCCGGCGGGCCGGCCAGTAGTGGCCGTTCAGGGTCAGGAAGATCTGGTCGTGGTCGGCGATCAGCCGGTCCCACAGCTGCTGCCCGTAGTCCGACAACGTGTCGTCGTCCACGACCAGTTCGTGCGTGGTGAGGATGACCGGTGTCTTCGGGTGCTGCGCGATGACGTCCTTCGCCCAGGCGTAGCCCTTCGCCGACAGCCGCCAGTCCAGCGCCAGCACCAGCCACTGGCGCCCGGCCGCCTTGAACAGGTGGTACGTGTTGTACCCGTCCGAAGAGGCCCCGCCGAACGTGGACTTGCTCGTGAAGCGCTGCGGGCCGAAGGCGTCCAGGTAGGGCGACGCGCCGCGCTGGTCGTCGGTCGACGACTTGATGTCGTGGTTGCCGGCCAGCACGCTGTAGCCGACGCCCCGCCGGTCCAGCAGCCTGAAGGCCTCCCCGATGGCGGCGAATTCGGGCACGGCCCCGTTCTGCGTCAGGTCGCCCAGGTGGGACAGGAAGACGATGTTGTCGTCCTTGCCGTGCTCCAGGAGATAGCGCAGCGAGGCCTCGATCGGTGCCTTGTCGATGCTCGGCCCGTCGAAGAGGTACTGGGTGTCCGGCATCACGGCGAGCGTGAAGCGGCGGCTCTCGGTGTCGGGCCGCCAACTCGCCTTCGTGGACGCCGAGTCCGGGGCCGCCTGGGCGGCGCCCGGCAGCGCGACACCGGCAGTGGCGGCGGCACCGAGCAGCGCGGTCGCCCGCAGGAAGTTGCGGCGCCCGGCACCGGCCTGGGCGCTCTCGCACTGCTCTTGCTCGTGGTCATGGGAAGTACACACGTGTGCTCCGTACAGGGTGAGTGCTCGTGAAAGCTGCTGAGAACTGGGGAGTTCAGAGAACGCGCAGGGTCCAGCTCCAGCGATGGACACCCGGTGCGACGAGGTACTGCGGTGTGGTGTCGGGGCCGCACGAAGCCGTGCCCAACCCCCGGTGCGCCGCGTCGAGTTGCACCACGCAGGACGCGCGCGGCACCAGCTCGTCGTGATGCCGTACGGCGGCCAGGTCCGCGGCGCGATGGCGGGTCACCGAGACCTGGCGGGGCTCGTCGAGGTCGACCGCGAGACCGGTGGCGTCCGGTGCCGACAGCGTGAACCGCCGTACCCCGTGCCGCCCGCCGCTCTCCTGCGGCCGCAGATACGGGGTGAACAACTCGTCGACGGGGACCGAGTGGTGGCCCACGGGTGCGCCCGTGCTGCGGTCGGGGTACGACTCCCAGGGACCCCGGCCGAACCACTCCAGCAGATCGAGCCCCGGCACCGTCTCGAACACGGTGCCCACCCGGGCCACATCGACGAACTCCTCGGGCAGCTGGGCCGATTCCTCGACCCTGACCCCGCCCTCCACCGGCGTGAACACCTGACAGTGCCGGACCACACCGACGGCCCCGGCGTACTCCGCGACCGTCGTCACACGATCGCCGTCACGCCGTACCGAGACGATCTTGCGGACCAGCGAGTCGAGCCCCCAGGTCCGCCAGCGCGCCGCCATGCCGCCCAACTCGTCGTTGTCGGTGGGCGCCCGCCACAGGGACAGTGTCGGGGCGACCGTCAACAGCGGGTGGAGCAAGAGGCCCTCGCCGTCGACCTCGACCCTGCCGCCGCCAACCACAGGCGGTGCCATGGGAGTCGCCGCCCGCAGTCGTACCTGGGGTGCGCACACGTCCGTGCCGCGCGGCGCCCATGCCTGGTCCTCGGCCGTCGTCACGCGCAGCGTCAGCCAGGCCTCGCCGCCGTCCTCCGGCAGGTCGAACGGCAGCGGTACGGCCACCGTCTCACCCGGGCACAGGGCGGGCAGTTCGGCCGGAGCGGTCAGCGTACGGCCGTCCGCGAGCGCCAACTCCCAGGTGGCGGCGAGCCATTCGAAGCCGCGGAAGTGCTGGTGGTTGCCGAGGACGATGCCCTCGTGCCGGAGACACTCGATGCGCACCGGCGCCGCGATCTCCCGGTGCTCGAACATGACAGGCTTGGGCGTGCGGTCGGGAAACACCACGCCGTCGGCGATGAACGCGCCGTCGTGGATCGGCTCGCCGAAGTCACCGCCGTACGCCCAGCGTTGACCGGGCGCGGCGACACCGTTGTCATACAGTCCGGCGCCCGCGCGGCCGGTGGGTCTTCCGTCGCTCACACGCTGCAGGATTCCGTGGTCCCAGAACTCCCAGATGAAGCCGCCCTGAAGACCTGGGGTTGACTCGATGGCAGCCCAGTGGTCCGCGAGGGTTCCGTTGCTGTTGCCCATGGCGTGGGAGTACTCGCACTGGATCAACGGCTTGGTCTGCTCACCGGACAGCGCGTGCGCGACACAGTCCTCCAGCGGCGCGTACATCGGACACGCGATGTCGGAGGCGAGGTCCGGGTCGGCCCAGCCGCGCTTGGCCGCGCCCTCGTATTGGACCGGTCTAGTCGGGTCGTGGCGCCGGACCCAGCCGGCCGCCGCGTCGTGGTTGGCGCCGTAGTCGGACTCGTTGCCCAGGGACCAGATGATCACCGAGGGGTGGTTCTTGTCGCGCAGCACCATCCGCGACATCCGGTCCACGAACGCGTTCAGATAGCGCGGGTCGTCCGCGATCTCGTGCGCGTGGTCGTGCGACTCGATGTCCGCCTCGTCGACGACGTAGAAGCCGAGCTCGTCGGCGAGGTCGTAGAGCGCCGGGTCGTTCGGGTAGTGCGAGGTGCGGACCGCGTTGAAGCCGAACCGTTTGAGCAGCACCAGGTCCGCGCTCATGTCGTCGTACGACACCGTGCGGCCGGTCAGCGGATGGAAGTCGTGCCGGTTGACGCCCCGGACGAACACGCGCTCGCCGTTGACGAGCAGGTCCCGCCCGACGATCTCCACGTCACGGAATCCGATGCGCCGGTACGACGAGTCGGCGACCGTCCCGTCGGCGCGGTGCAGCCGGATGGTGAGGCCGTACAACTCGGGCGTCTCGGCGTTCCAGGTGCGGACCTCGGGGACGCCGGCGCGCATCCGGGCCTCGCCGAGGAAGTCGGAGACCCGGTCGTCCTCCATGTTGAAGCGGTCGAACTCCTCGTCCTGGGTGAGGAGTTGACCGTCGAGATCACCGCTGACGTACCACCCGGCGGGCAGCGCGCCGCCCGCGTCCCGCACCTGGCAGTCGACCCGCAGCTCGCCGTCGTAGGACGCCCGCACGGTGACGTCCGCGAGATACAGCGGATCGGTCGCGTACAGCAGCACCGACCGGGTGATGCCCCCGTGCCACCACTGGTCCTGGTCCTCGATGTGCGAGGCGTCCGACCACTTGACCACGGTCAGCCGTACGGTGGCCCGCCCGCCGGGACGTACGACGTGCGAGAGGTCGAACTCGGCGGCGAGGTGGGAGTCCTTGGAGATGCCGACGGGCCGCCCGTCCACGTGCACGAGCAGCACGCTCTCGGCGGCACCGACCTGGAGCACGATCCGCCGCCCGGCCCAGTCGGCCGGGACGTCCACCTCACGCTCGTAGACACCCGTCGGATTGTCGACCGGCGACAGCGGAGGGAATTCTGCATACGGCATACGGACGTTCGTGTACTGCGGAAGGTCGTCCGTATCCTGCATGGTCCATACGCCCGGCACGTGTGCGGACGACCAGGCCTCCGCCAGAGGAGCGTCGGGCGCGGGCAGCAGCTGGAAGCGCCAGTCGCCGTCGAGGGAACGCGCACCGGCGCGGCGGTCGACGGCGGACATGGGCAACCGCCCCCAGGAGGTCACCTCGGGTGACTCCCAGGGGCGGAGCGCGAGCAGCGGGTCGGTCATCAGCGGATGGCTCCCTTGCCGAGGTCGCCGATGATCTGCTTGGCGCCGACCGCGAACACGATCAGCAGGGGGACGAGGGCGAGGAGCGCGCCGGTCATGACCATTCCGTAGTCGGTGGTGCCGTGGGTGCCGTTGAGCTGGGACAGCGCGACCTGGAGCGTGACGTTGTCCGGGTTGGTGAGGGCGATCAGGGGCCAGGCGTAGTCGTTCCACTGGCCCATGAAGGTGAAGATGCCGAGGAAGGCGAGGCCCGGCCGGACCACCGGGAGCGCCACGTGCCAGTACTGGCGCAGGAAGCTCGCGCCGTCGATGCGGGAGGCGTCGAGGAGTTCGTCGTGGATCGCGCTCTTCATGTACTGGCGCATCCAGAAGATACCGAACGCGTTGGCCGCCGCAGGCACGATCAGCGCCGTCATCGAGCCGATCCAGCCGAGCTTCGCCATGATCACGAACTGCGGGATGGCCGCGAGCTGCGCCGGCACCATGAAGATGACCATCAGCAGCGCGAACAGCACGTTCTTGCCGGGGAACTGGAACTTGGCGAAGACGAACGCGGCCAGCGAGTCGAAGAGCAGGACCAGGAAGGTCACCGACCCCGCCACGAGTACCGAGTTGAACATCGACCCGAAGAAGTCGATGTTGTCGAAGAGGCTGCGCACGTTCTCCAGGAAGTGCGTGCCCGGCAGCAGCTTCGGCGGGTAGGAGAAGATCTCCGACGAGGTGTGCGTCGACATGATCACGGCCCAGTAGAACGGGAAGGCCGAGAGCAACACGCCCAGGATCAGGGAGACATGGAGTGCGATGCCGCGGCTCCGGTCGCCCCGGATGCCCTTCGGTCGCCGTGTGCCTTGGAAGAATGCCATGGTGACCGGCTCCCTAGTCTTCGCCCCGGCGCTGCACCAGGCGCCAGTTGACGATGGAGAAGATGATGACGACGAGGAAGATGCCCCAGGCCACGGCGGCGCCGTAACCGAAGTCGTTGTTGTCGAAGGTCTGTTGGAAGAAGTACAGGACCATCGTCTGGCCGGAGTGGCCCGGGCCGCCCGCGAACGTCGAGTCGTTGGAGGTGTTCTGGAGCAGCACCTGTGGTTCGGAGAAGCTCTGCAGACCGGTGACCGTCGAGATGACGAGCACGAACAGCAGTACCGGGCGCAGCATCGGCAGTGTGATCCGGAAGAACGTCTGGACCGGTCCAGCGCCGTCCATCCGGGCCGCTTCGTACAGTTCGCTCGGGATGGTCTGCAGGCCGGCGAGGAAGATGATCGCGTTGTAGCCGGTCCACTGCCAGGTCATCAGGGTCGCGATCGCGATCTTGATGCCCCACGGGGTGTTCAGCCATGCGATCTGGTCGATCCCCACGGCCTGCAACAGGGCGTTCACCAGGCCGAAGTTGGTGGAGAACACCGAGCCGAAGACGATCGCGATCGCCACCACCGAGGTGACGTTCGGGAGGAAGTAGGCGAAGCGGTACACGTTCTTGAAGCGGACCGCCGAGTTGAGCATCACGGCCGTGATCATCGCCAGGAAGATCATGGGGAACGTCGCCAGCGCCCAGATGATCAGGGTGTTGCCGATCGAGTTCCAGAAGTCGGTGTCGCTCAGCAGGTACTTGTACTGCGACAGACCCGCCCACTCCATCGAGCCGAGGCCGTCCCAGCGGTGCAGGGAGAGGTAGAACGAGAACCCGACGGGGATCAGCCCGAAGCAGAGGAACAGCAGATAGAACGGGGAGATCGCGGCATACAGATGCCAGTACTTGCGGAAGCCGCTCTTGGGCTGCGCGGAGGCGGACGAACTGCCCACGGTGGTCGGGGGCTTGTCGAGTGCGGTGGCCATCAGTAGCTCACCCCCAGGTGGTCCGCGATGCGCCGGCACTTGCTCATGGCGTCACTCCAGGCCTTCTTGGGGTCCTTGCCGAGGACACCGACATTCTTGATCTCATCCTTGAGGGGCTGCCCGAGCGCGATGTCGAACGGGCTGTTGTAGGCGACCGTGATCTTCTGCGCGGCGGGTCCGAAGATGTCCATCGTGTCCTGCCCGCCGAAGAACGGGTCCGGTGCGCGCAGCGTCTTGAGGCCGTACGAGGCGGGGGTGGACGGGAACAGTCCCGCGTCCACGAAGCCCTGGGCCTGGTTGGCCGCGTTCATCATCCAGGTGATGATCCGGAAGGCCTCTTCGGGCTCGCGGCACGCCTTGGTGATCGACAGGAACGAACCGCCGTTGTTGGCCGGCCGTACCGGCATGTCGGCGACCCGCCACCTGCCCTTGGTCTTCGGCACCCCGGTCTTGAGGTCACTGGTGGCCCAGGAAGCACCCAGCTGACTGGGCAACTTGCCGTCCTCCACCGCCGAGAGCTGGTCCGGAGTGCCGCTCACCAGATTGGAGACGATCTTGCGCTGCTTGGCCTCCACGGCGAGTGCCCAGGCCTGGCGCACATGCTCCTCGCCGCCGATGAAGTGACGGTCCTTGTCGACGTACCGCTTGCTGCCCTGGTTCACCACGTTCTCGAAGATGCTGTTGACGTCGGTGACCAGCGAGCTGCCCGGGATCCGCTTCCGGAGCTGCTCGCCCGCCGCGAAGAACTTCTCCCAGGTGTTCAACTCCTTGGAGACGTCGGCCGGTTCGTACGGCAGCCCGGCCTTGCGGAACACGGCGTACTGGTAGAAGTGCGCCACCGGACCGCAGTCGATCGGGAAGCCGACCATCGTGCCGTCGTCGGCGATGCCCTGCTCCCACTTCCAGGTCAGGTACTGGCTCTTGTACTTGTCCGCGCCGAGTGTCCTGAGGTCCACGAACTGGTCGGAGTTGGGCAGGTAGGACGCCATGTCCTCGCCCTTGAGGCCGGCGATGTCGGGGATGTGGGCCCGGCCGGCCATCGTGGTGATCAGCTTCGACCGGTAGTAGCCGCCGATCTTGATCGCCTGGAGGTCGACCGTACTGTCGTAACGCGCCTTGGCGTTCTTGACGACCGTGTCGCCGAGGCCGCCGTCCCAGTACCACAGGACCATGTTCCGGCCGGTGGAACCGGTCGGTACGGCGCAGCCGGACGCCAGGCCGCCGAGCGCCGTGGCGGCCGTACCGGCCAGGCCCGCACGGAGCAGGCCTCTTCGTGAGAGCCGCACAGCTCCCACCGCCTTTCGGATCTGTTCGATCTGTTCGGGTCGTGCATACGAGGGGCTGAAGTGGGGGGACTTGCAGGGGACTTGCCAGGTG